>NZ_JBJZOJ010000067.1:0-42040 GCF_047200655.1 Streptomyces sp. MS06 | reverse complement strand
CCCCCCCCCCCCCCCCCCCCCCCCCCCCCCCCCCCCGCGCCCGCAGCCGGTCGGCAGCCCTCTGCCGCCCCCTTGCGGGGACGTGTCCCGGGGTGCTCGCCCCTGAACGCCGAGGTGGCCTCCCGCCACCACCGCAGCTCGACCAGTCCGCAACGGCGGCCCCCTCGGCCCCCGGGTCTCTCGCGCACGCTGTACGTACTCCGGTCATCCGTACCCCAGTCACCCGCGTCCCGGTCATCCGCACGTCGCGGCGAAGCACGCCGGCCGTCCGCAGGCCACGGAGCGGCAGCCGGCCGTCCGCAGGCCACGGGGAAGCGGCAAGCGTCATCCGCACGTCATGAGGGAAGGCCGTCCTCCCGGGCCCCACCAGGGGCCGGGAGGACGGCCTTCTCCATGACTCCACGAACGGTCTCCATGACCGCGCGTCAGGCGGCACCGTCTCCGCTCCGCCGGCGCACGAGCCGGTACGCCGCACCGACCGAGGCGGTGACCAGGGCCGCCCCCAGTCCGATCCGGCCCAGGTCGAATCCCGCGACGCTCCCGCCCTGGCCGGCGTGCACGCCCCGCGGCACCGGCGTCAGTTCCGTCGAGTGGCCTCCGGCGATGGTCAGCGGCGTCGAGCCGCTCACCCGGTCGCAGGTGAACGTCACCTCGTACACGGCGCCCGGCCGGGCGTCCCGGTCGACTCGGGCGGTCGCGGTCGAGCGGTGCCGCGGGATGGTCACCGTGTCGAAGACCCCCGACGTGACGGTCGCCGCTCCCTTGCAGCCGCCGTCGTCCCGTTCCAACCGCAGCCGGACCTGCCCGCCCGCCGCAATGGTCGATGGTTCGACGCTGAAGCCGAACGGGGTGACATCGTGGTCGCTGGTGGCGACGGCGGCCGGCGCGGCGAGGGAGAGGGCGCCGACGCCCAGTAGTGCGGCCGAAGCGACGCGTATCGCGCGCATGTGGATCCTCCGGGTCCCGAGGAGCAGCTGCGGACCTGTTCCGCAGGCATCAGGGATGCACCTCGACATCCGAAACGCTAGGAACGCGTGTGCGCGGCCGCGAACGCAGTCGCGCGAACGGGTCAACCGTGTGGGCCGCACGGTGGACGCCGCTGCGGTGTCCGGGGGTCGCTGCGGCGTGGCACGCGGACACCGGCGGCCGGCACGGTCAACCCCGGGAGTGCGGGAAGAGGCTCAGGAAGGGGTCCATCGAGTTCGCGACGTCCCGGGTGTAGGGCGCGTCGAAGTCCCAGATGAGGAACAGCAGGAAGGCGATCAGAGCCGAGAACAGCCCGGCGAGGACCAGCTCACGCGGTGTCCGCCGGATCTGCAGGGCGAACACCATGCCGATGGTGATCACAGCCCCGCCGATCAGCCCGAACCAGACCACCCCCGGCATCGTCGGTTCCATCGAGCCCGCCCGTTCGGTCCGTGCCCGGTCGGCCGCGGCCACCTGGTCGACGAGCGGCTGGTAGGCCTGCGCCTCGAAGTCCGTGCGGGGCCGGTAGTCCGTGACGTCGCGGCGCACCCGCTCGAGCAGCGCGTCGCCCCGCTCGGTCACCCGGCCGTGGTCGGCCATCGCCTTCCACTCGGTGGTCATGACATGGCCGACATAGGCGTTGACGTCCGCCCGGACGGTGTCACGGACGTCCGCGGGATACACCCGGACCCGTGCGTCGATCTCGTGCAGCGCCTGCGCCTCGGCCTGCACGTGGTCCTGTGCGGCGCCGCGGGCCTCCCAGACGCCCGCGATGGCCAGGCCCAGCACGATCGCGTACACCACGCCGATCCACATGGTCATGTACTCGATGACGTCTGGCGTCTCGTCGGGGTCGTCGTCGTCCGACGCGGTGCGGTGGCGGAGCATGGTGACGACGACCACCACGGCGCACGAGGCCAGCATCGCGAGGGTGAGAACGAGCCATTCCGGCAAGGAAGTACCTCCTGGGGTGCACCGGCGCAGGACGTCGGCG
The DNA here is from genome assembly GCF_047200655.1 of Streptomyces sp. MS06. Classification (NCBI taxonomy): domain Bacteria; kingdom Bacillati; phylum Actinomycetota; class Actinomycetes; order Kitasatosporales; family Streptomycetaceae; genus Streptomyces; species Streptomyces sp. MS06. The sequence continues at coordinate 40,080 of NZ_JBJZOJ010000067.1, read as the reverse complement.
GTCGTGCGGGACGTGGCGGGTGTGCGGATCGAGACCGCGGACCCGGGCCGCGGAGCGGATCCGCCGGTCGGTGGAGGGGCGCTGTGAGCGGGCCGGCTCGAGCCGTCCGGCGTGACGATCCGGCGGGGCGGCGCGGAGTCGGCGGTGTGGAGGGGCGGTGTGGAGTGGGCGGCGCGGAGGGGGATCCCGGTCAGCGGGGGCGCAGCGCGGCGACCGCGACCACCGCGGGCATGGTGATCAGCAGGACGTAGGTGACCGGCGACACCCTGCCGTGCGGGCGCGAGTGGGTCGCCGTCGCGTGATAGCGCGGGTAGGCGACCGGTGTCGCGGAGGGGCTGGGGGTGGGGCTCGGCCGGTGCGTGGGCGTCGGCTTCGGCGGGGCCGGACGTGTCGGGGCGGGCCGCGGTGGTGCCGGCCGGCGTGGCGGGGCGGGCGGCGGAGAGGGCTCGGGTACCGGCTCGGGCGGTGGTGGTGGCGTCGGTTCCGCCGGCGGCGGAGTGGGTGCGGGAGTCGGGGTGGGGGGTGGCCCTGGGGAGCGGCAGGCGGGGGGCGTCGGCCAGGAGGCCGGCCAGGAGGCCGGCCAGGGGGCGGTGCCCGAGACCGCCACCGCGTCGACTCCGTCCGGTCCGGTCGAGGCGTAGGCGCACGCGTCGGCCTCCGCCGTCCCCGCGGGCGCCCCCACGAGCAGCCACGCGAGCGTCATGAGCGCCAACACCCTTGACACCAGGGCGAGTCGGGTCCGTTCGGGTCCATGCTGCACGACGGAGATCATGCGGTCTGCGGCGGCGGGACACGCCTGCTCGGCGGGGGATTGCCCCGAAGGGAGGACGGTCCCCGCCGCGCGGTTTGATCGGCGGGTGCTCGCCTGTCCGGCCCCGGGCACGCGCGTACGAGACCGCCGGTCGTGCGGGCAGCCGGCTCGCGGCCGGCGGCGGTCGGGGAGGGGCGGTGGGAAGAAAGCCGCGCCGTGATTGAACACCGCACCCGTGCCCGTGCGTACCCAGTGCCGTGCGACGGCGCAGCAGGGCGCTGCAACACCGTGTGCACATGGGAGTTGACGACATGAGGACCTCCTGGCGGAACGCCTCGCTGCTGGCGAGCGCCGTGGCCGTGCTGGCCCTGACGACGGCGTGCGGTCAGGAAGGCGGTGGCACGCAGGCCGTGGGCCAGAACGTCGGCGCGACCGCGCCGGCCGGCGGCGCCGGCAGCGCGGGATACGGCACGCAGGCCGGTGATGCGAAGGACGAGGCGAGCCCGCCGGCGGAGGTCGAGCCGGCGGGGAAACTGGCCGTCACCGAGAACGCCGAACTCGGCAAGGTGCTCACGGACGGCGCGGGACTCACGCTCTACCGCTTCGACGACGACACCGCCGAACCGCCCAAGTCGAACTGCGACGGCGACTGCGCCAAAGCCTGGCCGCCGGTCCCCGCCGACGATGCCACGGCGGGTGCGGGGATCGACAAGGCGATGCTCGGCGAGGTGACCCGCACCGACGGCACCAAGCAGCTCACCATCGGCGGCTGGCCCGCCTACCGCTACGCCAAGGACACCGAGCCCGGGGACGTCGAGGGGCAGGCAGTGGGCGGGAAGTGGTACGCCCTCGCGCCGGACGGCAAGAAGGCGAAGCTGTCGGACCTGCCCGGACTGTCCGTCCGCAAGGACCCCGAACTCGGCGACGTGATCGTCGACCACAACGGCATGACCGTCTACCGCTTCCTCAAGGACAAGGCGTGGCCCAAGCCGGTGTCGGCCTGCAAGGGCGCCTGCCTGGACAAGTGGCCGGTGGTGCCGCCCGTCGCCGCGGGTGACACCAAGGGAGTGCAGAAGAAGGGCCTGATGGGCTTCACCCGGCCCGACGGGGTCAAGCAGCAGACGGTGAACTGCTGGCCCGTCTACACCTTCTCCGGTGACAAGTCTCCCGGGGACACCAACGGCCAGGGCGTCGGCGGCACCTGGTACGCCGTGGCGCCCGACGGCAAGCCGGTCGGCGCGCCGAAGAAGTAGGGGGATCACTTCCCCAGGGTCGACCACCCCCTGCCCGCTTCGGCGCGACCTGCCCGGTGCCGGCCCCCTCCGTGCCGCTCGGAGGGGGCCGGCCCATGTGCTCCCTTTCACCCGAGACCCGCGGTTCCTCACCTCCTGGGCGGACAACGACCGCTTCACCCGGGCTGTTCGCGGTTCCGGCGGGCAACTTCACCGCGGCACGTGCCGCAGGCAGTGACCGGTAACGGACGGTCAATTTCCGTTTCCACTCGCTCCTTTGCCGGGCGATCAGTAGCCTCTGCTCGAACACCGGATCGCCTATGTCTTGGAGAGAGCAGATGGAGCGCCCCGCCTGGGCCCCCCGGAGCATCGACATCTCGGTGCCGAGCGTTTCGCGCATCTACGACTACTACCTGGGCGGTTCGCACAACTTCGAGGTCGACCGGGAGGCGGCGCGCAGGGCCATGGAGTTCCTGCCGGGCCTGCCCAAGATCATGCAGGCGAACCGGGCGTTCATGCGGCGCGCGGTGCGCTTCGCGGCGGCCGAGGGCATCGACCAGTTCCTGGACGTCGGCTCCGGCATCCCCACCTTCGGCAACGTCCACGAGGTCGCCCAGGAGGTCCGGCCCGGCGCCCGCGTCGTCTACGTCGACCACGACCCGGTCGCCGTGGCCCACAGCGAGGCGGTCCTGCGGGGAAACGCCGACGCCGGGGTCGTCGCCGCAGACCTGCTCGAGCCCCGGGCGATCCTGTCGAGCCCCGAAGTGGAGCGCCTGATCGACCTGAAGCGGCCGGTGGCGCTGCTTCTCGTTGCCATACTGCACTTCGTGGCGGACGAGGACGACCCCTACCGGGCGGTGGCCGAGCTGAGTCGTGCGCTCGCGCCCGGCAGCCTGCTGCTGCTCACCCATGCCTCGTACGAGGGAATCCCGCTGCCTCCCGAGCGTGCAGGGGGCGCAGTGGGCGTATACAGGAACATTCGCAATCCGCTGATCATGCGCTCGCGTGACGAGGTCGCGCGGTTCTTCGAGGGGTACGACATGGTGGAACCGGGACTGGTGCCGATGCCGCACTGGCGGCCGGAGACCGCGGTGGAGGACGAGGATCCCTATGCCTTCTCCGGGTTCGCCGGCGTGGGGCGTTCGGCGTGAGCGCCGAGGCGGACGGGCCGGACGGCAGACTGCGACGGTTCGCCGCGATCTGGAGTCGGGCGGTGTTCCCGGTCACGTCCACGTCCTCGACCGGCGTCGAGTTCGGCATGCTGCTGCTGCCGCTGGCGAGGCGGCTGAGCGAGGCACTGCGCGCCCGCGCCTTCGACCCGGAGGAGGGCCGCGCGGTCGGTGCCGCGCTGGTCGCCGCGCACTGCACCGATCCGGAGGCGCTGAGCCGCAGCCTGGACTGCGTCGACGCCTACCTGGTGCTGTACTGCGGCGGCGAGGGCGACGCCGAGGACCTGCGCATCCGGTCCGGGCGGCTCCAGCACGCCATGGCCGCCGGGTACGCCCAGGCACTGCGGGAGCGGACACTGGCCGAGCAGGAGGCCATCGCCCAGGCCGCGCTGCGCGCCCAGGGTGTGGTGGCGCAGGCCCTGCACGCCAGCCAGGCACGCTTCCGCGCCGTGTTCGAGGGCGCCGCCATAGGGATCGGCATCGCCGACCTGGAGGGCAACATACTGCAGGTCAACGCCGCGCTGGTGCGGATGTTCGGCGGCGGTGAGCAGTCGGTCCGCGGCCGCAACGTCAAGGACTGGACGCATGCCGAGGACGCACCGCAGGTGTGGCGGCTGTACGAGGAACTCGTGCGCGGCGAACGCGAGCACTACCACGTGGAGAAGGCGTTCTACCGTCCCGACGGAACCGTGCTGTGGACCAACCTCACCGTCTCCCTGCTGCGCGACGCCGACGGCCTCCCGCAGTACCAGCTGGCGTTGATGGAGGACACCACCGAACGCCGGCTGCTCAACCTGCGCCTGCGCTACGAGGCCACCCACGACGCGCTCACCGGGCTGCCCAACCGCACGCTGTTCTTCGAACGGCTGGAGAAGGCGCTCGGCGCGGGCGAGGGGCAGCGCTACGGCCTGTGCTACCTCGACCTGGACGGCTTCAAGACCATCAACGACAGCCTCGGCCACGCGGCCGGCGACCGGCTGCTCGTCGAGGTCGCCGACCGGCTCCAGTCCTGCGCGACCGCCCCGGGGGAGATGGTGGCGCGGCTCGGCGGGGACGAGTTCGTGGCGCTGACCACCGGGCCCGACACCCGGCGCGAGGTCGACGAGTTGGCGGCGCGCATCATGAACGCGCTGCTCGCACCGGTGAGCATCGACGGCCGCGAACTGACCGTACGGGGTTCCATCGGCATCGTCGAGGGCCCGGCGGGGGAGCGCAGCGCCGCGGAGGTGCTGCGCAGCGCCGACATCACCATGTACCGGGCCAAGTCGGCCGGCGGCAACCGCTTCGAGCTCGCCGACGCGGAGGCCGACGCCCGGGCGATCACCCGGCACGGGCTGACCACGGCGCTGCCGGCGGCCCTGGACCGCGGCGAGTTCTTCATCGAGTACCAGCCGCTGGTGCACCTCGGCGACGGCAGCGTGCGCGGCGCCGAGGCCCTGGTGCGCTGGCTGCATCCGCAGCACGGCGTACTCGGCCCGGACCGGTTCATTCCGCTCGCCGAGCACACCGGGCTGATCGTTCCGCTGGGCCGCTGGGTGCTGGAGCAGTCGGTGCGGCAGGCCCGCGAGTGGCGGGAGCGCCACGCCTCCGCCGGCCCGTTCCGCATCAACGTCAACCTCTCCCCCTGCCAGCTCCACCACCCCGGACTCGTCCAGGACACCGTCGACATCCTGGACCGGGCGGGCATCGCCCCCGACGCACTGTGCCTGGAGGTGACCGAGTCGGCCCTCATCGGCGCCGACGACGGCCTGCTCAAACCGCTGCGCAGACTGGCCGAGATGGGGGTCGACATCGCCCTCGACGACTTCGGCACCGGATACTCCAACCTCGCCAACCTGCGCCGGCTGCCGGTCAGCGTGCTCAAACTGGACCGCTCCTTCACCCGCGGCATGCAGCAGTTCCCGGCCGACCCCGTCGATCTGAAGATCGTCGAGGGCATCGTCTCGCTGGCGCACAGCCTCGATCTGGCGGTCACCGTGGAGGGCGTGGAGACCGGCGCACAGGCCGAGCAGCTGCGGATACTGGGCTGCGACACCGCCCAGGGCTGGTACTACGCCCGCCCGGGCCCGCCGGAGCGGCTGCACGAGCTGGCGCTGGTGGACGCGGCGGGCTGAGCCCTCGCGCCGACCGGAGCCGCGACGTCCCGGCCGGACGCCGTGCCTCCGCCGCGATTGCCCAGGCCGCCCAGGCCGCCCGGGCCGGTAGTGCCGCCGTGGCCGTCGAGCGGGACTGCTGCGGCCGGGCGATCACGGCCCGGCGGGCGGCGCGTCCGGCACCGCGCGGCGGACGACGCCTGGCGGTGGACGACGCCTTGGGCGCGCGGGTGGTGGGCCGAACGGCGCGCCTACCGCTCCAGCAGCATCCGCTGCAGCTCCCTGGCGGCCCGCGGCGGCGCCACGTCGCTGCGGTGCGCCAGGGCGATCGTCCGGTGCAGCGCGGGCCGGGACAGCGGTGTCACCCGCAGTCCTCGCCCCGAGCGCGTCGCCACCATCCGCGGGACGACGGCGACCCCGAGCCCCGCCCGTACGAATCCCAGCACCGCGTCCATCTCGCCCCCCTCCACCGCGAATTCGGGTTCGAAGCCCTCGGCGCGGCACGCCGCCACGGTCAGCTCCCTGAGGTCGTAGCCGTGCCGGAACATCACCAGGCGCTCCCCCTCCAGCTCGGCGACGTCCACGGTGCGCCGCCCGCCGCCGGGCGGGGGCGCCTCCGGCGAGGAGACCACCACCAGGTCCTCGCGCAGCAGCTCCGCCGTGCTGAGCGCCGGAGACGGGGTCGGCAGCGGCAGCACGACCAGGGCGAGGTCCAGGGCGCCCCGGGCCAGCTCGCGGACCAGGTCGTGCGAGCCGCCCTCCTCGATCAGCAGCCTGATGCCCGGGTAGCGGTCGTGGAAGGCGCGCAGCACGTCCGGCAGCAGCCCCGTGCACAGGCTCGGCGTCGCCCCCAGCCGCACCCGGCCCCGGCGGAGCTGGACCAGTTCCTGCACCTCGTGCCGGGCGGTGTCGGCGTCGGCCAGGATCCGGCGGGCCAGCGGCAGCAGCGCCTCGCCGGCGTCGGTGAGCGTGATGTTGCCGCGCGCCCGCAGGAACAGATCGGCGCCCAGCTCCCGCTCCAGCGCCCGGATCTGCTGCGACAGCGACGGCTGCGCCACGTGGACCGCCGCCGCGGCCCGGGTGAAGTGCCGGGTCTCGGCGACCGCGACGAAGTACTGGAGCTGCTGGAACTGCATCCTGCAAAGGTACCCCGCCGATAGCTCCCGCCTATGGAAACAAGGCGGGCCATGTCTTGGACCGATGGGGCCTTCCGGCCCTAGCCTGCTGTCCCATGGCTCTGGCAACGCGGACGGACCGACGGCCGTCGATGGCGCGCACCGTGTGGCACTCCACCGTCGGCAAGAAGACCGTGATGGCGGTCAGCGGTTTGATCATGCTGCTGTACCTGGTCGTCCACATGATCGGCAACCTGAAGATCTACTTCGGCGCCGGCGAGTTCAACCACTACGCGCACTGGCTTCGCACCGTGGGCGAACCGTTCATGCACTACGAGTGGACGCTGTGGACCGTCCGCGTCGTCCTCGTGGTCGCCGTCCTCGCCCACGCCGTCTCGGCCTACCAGCTCAGCCGCCGCGACCTCCGGGCGCGCCCCAGCAGGTACGTGCACTCCAGGCCGCGGGCGAGCTACGCCACCCGCACCATGCGCTGGGGCGGGGTCATCCTCGGCCTGTTCATCGTCTGGCACATCCTGGACCTGACCACCGGCACCGTGCACTCCGGCGGCTTCCAGGAGGGCCACCCCTACCAGAACGTGGTGGACACCTTCTCCACCTGGTACGGCAACGTCATCTACATCGTCGCGATGCTCGCCCTCGGCCTGCACGTCCGGCACGGATTCTGGAGCGCGGCCCAGACCCTCGGCGTCGGCAGCCGCACCCGCGACCGTGCCCTGAAGATCGTCGCCGACGTCCTCGCGCTGCTGCTCACGGCCGGTTTCATCGCCGTCCCCGTGGGCGTCATGACCGGAGTGGTGAGCTGACATGACCGCTGCATACACGCACTACACCACCGGCGAGCCGCTCGCCGACGGCAAGGCCCCGGCCGGCCCGATCAACGAGCGCTGGGACAAGCGCCGCTTCGAGGCGAAGCTGGTCAACCCCGCCAACCGCCGCAAGCACACCGTCATCGTGGTCGGCACCGGACTGGCCGGCGGCTCCGCCGGCGCCACCCTCGCCGAACAGGGCTACCACGTCGTCCAGTTCTGCTACCAGGACTCCCCGCGCCGCGCCCACTCCATCGCCGCGCAGGGCGGCATCAACGCCGCGAAGAACTACCGCAACGACGGCGACTCCGTGCACCGGTTGTTCTACGACACCGTCAAGGGCGGCGACTTCCGGGCCCGCGAGTCCAACGTCCACCGCCTCGCCCAGGTCTCGGTGGAGATCATCGACCAGTGCGTGGCGCAGGGCGTGCCGTTCGCCCGCGAGTACGGCGGCCTGCTCGACACCCGCTCCTTCGGCGGCGTCCAGGTCTCCCGCACCTTCTACGCCCGCGGACAGACCGGCCAGCAGCTCCTGCTCGGCGCCTACCAGGCCCTCTCGCGGCAGATCGCCGCGGGGAACGTGGAACTGCACCCGCGCACCGAGATGCTCGACCTGATCGTCGTCGACGGCCGGGCCCGCGGCATCGTGGCCCGGGACCTGGTCACCGGGCGGATCGACACCTACTTCGCGGACGCCGTCGTCCTCGCCAGCGGCGGCTACGGCAACGTGTTCTACCTGTCGACCAACGCCATGAACTCCAACGCCACCGCCGTGTGGCGGGCCCACCGGCGCGGCGCCTACTTCGCCAACCCCTGCTTCACCCAGATCCACCCCACCTGCATCCCGCGCACCGGCGACCACCAGTCCAAGCTGACCCTGATGAGCGAGTCGCTGCGCAACGACGGCCGGATCTGGGTGCCCACGGCCAAGGGGGACACCCGCCCGCCGAACGAGATCCCCGAGGACGAGCGCGACTACTACCTGGAGCGCATCTACCCCGCCTTCGGCAACCTCGTGCCCCGCGACATCGCCTCCCGCGCCGCGAAGAACGTGTGCGACGAGGGCCGCGGCGTCGGCCCCGGCGGCCAGGGCGTCTACCTGGACTTCGCCGACGCCATCGCCCGGATGGGCCGCAAGGCCGTCGAGGCCAGGTACGGCAACCTCTTCGACATGTACCAGCGGATCACCGACGAGGACCCGTACCGGGTGCCGATGCGGATCTACCCCGCCGTGCACTACACGATGGGCGGACTGTGGGTCGACTACGACCTGCAGACCACCGTCCCCGGCCTGTTCGCCATCGGCGAGGCCAACTTCTCCGACCACGGAGCGAACCGCCTCGGCGCGTCCGCGCTGATGCAGGGTCTGGCCGACGGCTACTTCGTGCTCCCCGCCACCATCAACGACTACCTCGCCCGCAACCCGCACCAGGACCCGGTGCCCCCGGACCACCCCGCCGTACGGGAGGCGCTGTCCGGGACCGAGGACCGCCTCTCCCGCCTGCTGGCGGTGGACGGGGACCGCACCCCCGACTCCTTCCACCGCGAACTCGGCGAGCTCCTCTGGGAGTACTGCGGCATGGCGCGCAGCGACAGCGGCCTGCGCACGGCACTGCGGCGCATCCCGGAGATCCGGGAGGAGTTCTGGCGGCGCATCAAGGTCCCCGGTACCGGCGAGGAGTTCAACCAGTCCCTGGAGAAGGCCAACCGCATCGTCGACTACCTGGAGCTCGCCGAGCTCATGTGCCTCGACGCCCTGCACCGCACCGAGTCCTGCGGCGGCCACTTCCGCGAGGAGTCGCAGACCCCCGACGGCGAGGCCGCCCGCAAGGACGAGGAGTTCGGCTACGCGGCCGCCTGGGAGTTCACCGGTACCGGCCGCCCGCCGGCCCTCCACAAGGAGGACCTGGCCTTCGAGTACGTCCACCCCACCCAGCGGAGCTACGCATGAAGCTCACCCTGCGCGTCTGGCGTCAGCCGGACGCCGAAGCCGACGGCGCCATGTCCACGTACGAGGTGGACGGCATCTCCCCCGACATGTCCTTCCTGGAGATGCTGGACACCCTCAACGAGGAACTCATCCTCAGGGGCGAGGACCCGGTCGCCTTCGACCACGACTGCCGTGAGGGCATCTGCGGCGCCTGCTCCCTCGTCATCAACGGCGAGGCGCACGGCCCGGAGCGCACCACCACCTGCCAGCTCCACATGAGGTCCTTCCGGGACGGCGACGCCATCGACATCGAACCCTGGCGGGCCGCCGCCTTCCCGGTCATCAAGGACCTGGTCGTGGACCGGTCGGCCTTCGACCGGATCATCCAGGCCGGCGGCTACATCACCGCCCCCACGGGTGCCGCGCCCGAGGCCCACGCGGCACCCGTGCCGAAGCCGGACGCCGACCTCGCCTTCGAGCACGCCGAGTGCATCGGCTGCGGCGCGTGCGTGGCCGCCTGCCCCAACGGCGCGGCGATGCTGTTCACCTCCGCCAAGGTCAACCACCTGAACGTGCTCCCGCAGGGCGCCCCCGAGCGGGAGACCCGGGTACTCGACATGGTGGCCCAGATGGACAGCGAGGGGTTCGGCGGGTGCACGCTGGCCGGAGAGTGCGCCACCGCCTGCCCGAAGGGCATCCCGCTGACGTCCATCACCGGAATGAACAAGGAATGGCTGCGGGCCACCCGGAAGGCCGCCGGGCGCTAGCAGAGGACGTTCGCCGACACGGCGGGCGGGCGGGGCCGGGAGTGGTGCTCATCCCCGGCCCCGTCTCGTTTCCCCGCCACCGGCCCGTCCCGCTTCCCCACCCCCGGCCCCCGTCGGCCCGCCCCGGCACCCGGCATCGCGGTCCGCCCCGCCGCAGGCGGCCGCACCCGGCCCCGGCACTCCGCTGCCCGCACCCGCACCCGCACCCCGCACTCCGCACCCCTGTCCCGGCCCTTCCGGCACCGGAGCGCCCCGGCGCCGTGACGCGGTGACGCGGGCCGTTCAGCATCCCCACATCCGCTCTCCTGGCACAGGTCACGTACACGCCAACCAGCGTCGGAAGAACAGGACCGGCGGCCCGCACGTCCGCGGGCCGGCCGCTCCCACCCCCGCCGACCGGCCCGTGCCCAGGAGTAGCCATGACCGGCGTTTCGACACTCGACCGTCCCGCGCAGCCCGCGGCAGCACCTCCCCGCTACACCGTCTCCCTCGCCCGTGACGAGGCCGACGTACGTGCCGCGCAGCGGCTGCGCCACGACGTGTTCGCCGGCGAGATGGGCGCCCTGCTGACCACCCCGCAGCCCGGTCACGACATCGACGCCTTCGACGCCTACTGCGACCACCTGCTCGTCCGCGAGGACGCCACCGGCCAGGTCGTCGGCACCTACCGGATGCTTCCCCCGGAACGCGCCGCGGTCGCCGGCCGGCTCTACTCCGAGGGCGAGTTCGACCTCACCGCACTGGACGCGATCCGACCCGGGCTGGTCGAGGTCGGCCGCTCCTGCGTCCACCCCGACCACCGCGACGGCACCGTCATCGGCCTCATCTGGGCCGGAATCGCCCGCTACATGGTCGACCGCGGCCACGAGTGGCTCGCCGGCTGCTGCTCCGTACCGCTCGACGACGGCGGCACCCTGGCCGCAGCCACCTGGGACCGGGTGCGCTCCGGGCACCTGGCGCCGGCGGAGTACCGGGTACGGCCGCTGCTGCCGTGGGTTCCGCAGGCCGCGGCGGCGCCGGCCTCCCGCACCGAACTCCCGGCGCTGCTGCGCGGATACGTCCGCCTGGGCGCCTGGGTGTGCGGAGAACCCGCCCACGACCCCGACTTCGGCGTGGCCGACCTGTACGTGCTGCTGTCGATGCGCCGGGTCAACCCGCGCTATCTGCGGCACTTCCTCTCACTGGTCCCGGCCTGATGAGCGGCTGGCAGCCCACCTCGCCCTGCACCCCGGGAGCGTGCGTGGACGCCCCCGCCCGGATCACCGCGCTGCCGCGGGCCGCGGTGCGCCTGACGGCGGTGCTGGCGCTCCTCCTCGTCGGCCTCGCCCTGTCGCCGCTGGGTACGCGGATCCCGTCGCGGGCGATCCGGGGCTGGTGCCGCTGGATCGTCCGGGCGGCTGGGGTGCGCCTGCGCGTCAGCGGACCCGGGGCCCCGGCCGAGGGCGGCCTGCTGCTGGTCGCCAACCACGTCTCGTGGCTGGACGTGCCGCTGCTGGCAGCCGTCCGCCCGGCACGGATGCTGGCCAAGTCCGAGATCCGCGGCTGGCCGGTGGCCGGCTGGATGGCCGCCCGCGGCGGGGCCCTGTTCATCGACCGGTCCCGGCTGCGCGCACTCCCCGCCACCGTGGCCGGGATCGCCGAGGTGCTGCGCACCGGGCAGGCGGTGGCCGTGTTCCCCGAAGGCAGCACGTGGTGCGGCCGTGCCCAGGGCCCCTTCCGCCCGGCGGCCTTCCAGGCCGCGCTCGACGCCGGCGTCCCCGTCCAGCCGGTGAGCATCCGCTACCGGCTGGCCGACGGCTCGGCCGGCACCGCTGCGTCCTTCGTCGGAGAGGACTCCCTGTTCACCTCGGTATGGCGAGTGGTGTCGGCGCGCGGGCTGGTCGCCGAGGCGTCCCTGCTCCGGGCGATCCCGCCCGGCAGCCGGCCCGACCGCCGCGCTCTCGCCCGGGCGGCGCAACCGCCCGCTCCGGAAGGCGCGCACCGGCCTTACGGTGCCACCGGGACCGTCGCCCCCGGGCTCCGGCCCCGCCTCAGCGGTAGTTCCGCATGAGCGCGGTGGCCCAGCCGGGTTGCCCGACCTCGCCGCGCGGGCCGAACCCGGCCGGGTAAGGCCCGATGTCCAGCACGGGGGTGCCGTCGACCGCGTCCAGTCCCTGCACTGCACGTGCACGTCCGGTCCCTCGACGCCCAGCAGCCGGCACCGCGACACACCGAGCCGGTCGGGGCGGTTCCTTCCGAGCTGGGCGAAGCTGGCGACAAGCGGCCGGTCGGTGTTCCCGCGCGCGTCAGGGACGCCCGCTCCCCTCGGAGGGCGTCGCCGGCCCGCACCGGCGGGCCAGATGCGGCGCGGTGGCGCTGCCCTCCGTACCCGCCACCCGCGCCGGGGGACCGGCGGCGACGATGCGGCCGCCCGCGTCCCCGCCACCCGGCCCGAGGTCGATCACCCAGTCCGCGCCGGCGACGACGGACATGTCGTGCTCGACGACCACCACCGTGTGCCCGGCGTCCGCCAGCCCGTGCAACTGCCGCATGAGCACCACGACATCGGCGGGGTGCAGGCCGGTCGTGGGCTCGTCCAGCAGGTACACGGTGTGGCCGCGGCGGCCGCGCTGCAGTTCGTTCGCCAGCTTGATGCGCTGCGCCTCGCCACCCGACAGCTCGGTCGCCGGCTGGCCCAGGCGCAGGTAGCCGAGACCGACGTCGCGCAGGGTGCCGAGGGTGCGCGCCGCGGCCGGGGTGCCGGCGAAGAACTCCGCCGCCGCGTCCACCGTCAGGTCCAGCACCCCGGCGATGCTGCGGCCCCGGTAGGCGACCTCCAGCGTGTCGGAGGTGTAGCGGGTCCCGCCGCAGTCCGGGCACGGGGCGTACGTGCTCGGCAGGAACAGCAGCTCCACGCTGACGAAGCCCTCCCCCTGGCAGGTCTCGCACCGCCTGCCGGCCACGTTGAACGAGAACCGGCCCGCGCCGTAGCCGCGGGCCCGCGCCCCCTCGGTCGCCGCGAAGAGCCTGCGCACCGTGTCGAACAGGCCGGTGTAGGTGGCCAGGTTGGACCGCGGTGTCCGACCGATCGGCTTCTGGTCGACCGTGACCAGGCGGCCCCCGTCCGGCGGATCCGCGGCGAGCTCGCCGATCAGCGTCGACTTGCCGGATCCCGACACGCCGGTCACCGCGGTGAGGACGCCGAGCGGGAACTCGGCCGTCACCCCGCGCAGGTTGTGCCGGGTGACCGGCCCGACCGTCAGCCACCCGGCCGGGCGCCGGACCTCGCGGGCGGGGACGGGGGAGTCGTCGAAGAGGTGGCGGGCCGTCGCCGACTCGGGCACGCCGGCCAGCTCGGCCACCGGTCCGCTGTGCAGCACGCGCCCGCCGTGCTCGCCCGCGCCCGGGCCGATGTCCACCAGCCAGTCGGCGCCGCGCACCACGTCGAGGTGGTGCTCGACCACGAACACCGAGTTCCCGGCCGACTTGAGCCGCTCCAGCACCGTCAGCAGCGCCTCCGTGTCGGCCGGGTGCAGTCCCGCCGACGGCTCGTCCAGCACGTACACCACACCGAACAGCCCGGAACGCAACTGGGTCGCCAGCCGCAGCCGCTGCAACTCGCCCGCGGAGAGGGTGGGTGCGGCCCGGTCCAGACTCAGGTAGCCCAGGCCCAGTTCGACGACGGGCCCGATCCGGGCCCGCAGGTCCTCGGTGAGGGCGCGGGCGGCCGCGGAGGCCCCCGCGCCGAGCGCGTCCGCCAGCTCGTCCAGCGGCAGTGCGGCCATTTCCGCGATGGTGCGGCCGGCGAACGTCACCGCCAGCGCCTCGGGCCGCAGCCTGCTGCCCCCGCAGGCCCGGCAGGGCTCGCTGGTCAGGAAGCGCTCCGCGCGGGCCCGCAGCGCGGCGCTCCGGGAATCGGAGAACGTCTTCATCACGTACCGGTGCGCGCTCTGGTACGTCCCCCGGTAGGGCCGCTGGATCCGGTCCGCGTCCCGCACCGGGTGCACGGTCACCACCGGCTGCTCGTCCGTGAACAGGATCCACTCCCGCTGCTGTGCGGGCAGCTCGCGCCACGGGCGGTCCACGTCGTGTCCGAGCGCCTCCAGGATGTCCCGCAGGTTCTTGCCCTGCCAGGCCCCCGGCCAGGCCGCGACGGCGCCCTCCCGGATCGACAGCGACGGGTCGGGCACCAGGGACTCCTCCGTCGTGCGGTGCACCCGGCCCATCCCGTGGCACGCGGGGCACGCCCCGGCGGCCGTGTTGGGGGAGAAGGCGTCGGAGTCGAGGCGCGCGGCCCCCGGCGGGTGGTCTCCCGCGCGGGAGAAGAGCATCCGCAGCGAGTTGGACAGGGTGGTGACCGTGCCCACCGAGGACCGGGAGCCGGGTGCCGAGCGCTGCTGCTGGAGGGAGACCGCGGGTGGCAGCCCGGTGATCTCGCCGACCTTCGGCGCGCCGGCCTGGTGGATCAGCCGGCGGGCGTAGGGCGCGACGGAGTCGAAGTACCGGCGCTGCGCCTCGGCGTAGACCGTGCCGAAGGCCAGTGACGACTTGCCGGAGCCGGACACCCCGGTGAACGCCACCAGCACGTCGCGGGGGATGTCGACGTCCACACCCCGGAGATTGTGCTCGCGGGCGCCGCGGACGCGGACGTACGGATCGTGGGGGCTGTGCATGGGGCTCGGCACCGTTCTGCGGGGGCAAACCCCCTGATCCTATGCGAGCGGTCGCCCAGGGAGGGGCGACCGGCCCACGCCCGGCCGCGACCGGGCAGCGCGCGTCCCGGGGTTCGCCGCTGCCGCTCCGGTCCGCTTCGGACGGCGGGAGCTCATCGGCTCATCGGGCACCCGCCGTGCCCGCTCGTCGGGCACCCGCCGTGCCCGCTCGTCGGGCACCCGCCGTGCCCGCTCGTCGGGCACCCAGCGTCAGCCGGGCCAGCCGCCGGTGGGAGTCCAGCAGGGCCGCACGGTCGTGGGTGCTGGTCGTGACGAGCACCTCCTGCGCGCCCGTCTCCCGCAGCACCGACTCCAGCTCCTGCGCGACCTGCTCCTCGGTGCCGGCGATGTGACCGGTCAAGCCGGACGCGAACAGGTCGCGCTCCTTGGTGGTCATCGTGCGGTTCTCGATCTGCTCGACCGGGGCCAGCGGCGGGAACGTGCCGTGGGTGCGGGCGTACGCGGCGGACCACGCCTCGGGGACCAGCAGGCGGCGGGCCGCTTCCGGGGTGCCCGCGACGGCGACGGTGCCGGAGACGACGACGTACGGCTCCGGTGCCCAGAGGGAGGGGCGGAAGCCGGACCGGTACGCGTCGACGCCGCGGCGCATCCGGTCCCGGTCGCGCAGGTCCCCGATGACGAGCGGCAGCCCCGCCAGCGCGGCGGTCGCCGCGCTCCCGCCCGTCGCCAGGACGAAGGGCGGCACGGTCGGGCCCGCGGCGGGCCGGGCGCGCACCCCGGACTCGGAGGTGCCGCGGAACCAGCCCAGCAGCTCCTCCAGCTGCGCGGCGAAGGCGTCCGCGTCGCTCCTGTCCCGGCCCAGCGCCCGGCGCACCCCGTCGGTGAAGCCGACGGAGCGACCGAGGCCCATGTCGACGCGGTCGGGGAACAGGGCCTGCAGGACGCCGAACTGCTCGGCGACGACGAGCGGCCGGTGGTTGGGCAGCATCACCCCGCCGGTGCCCACCCGGATGGTGTGCGTGGCGGCGGCCACCGCGGCGGCCAGCACGGTCGGGGCCGAGCCCGCCACCCCGGGCACACCGTGGTGCTCCGACACCCAGAACCGGTGGTAGCCGAGCCGCTCCACCTCCCGCGCCAGCCGCACGGTGTCGCGCAGCGCCTCGGCGTCGGGTCGCCCCTCGCGGGTGCGCGAGCGGTCGAGTACGGAGAACCGGGTCCGGGCGATCAGGGAGCTCACAGGGGGTTCAACGCCTCAGGGCGCGCAGGATTCCCGTGCTGCGGGGCGCACGCCCCCACGCCGCCCGGTGCTTCCGCAACCTGCCCTGCCGGCGCGTCGGGGCGGTCGGGGCCGGGCAAGAGCCCACCGACAGGAATGCCGGGTTCCGGCTCTCGCCGCCACCCCCGCGCCGTCAGCGGCCAAGGGTGCACATCTGCCTGGAGGTTGCATGGCCACCTGCCGCGGCATGGACGTCTCCGCCTATCAGGGGACCCAGGACTGGAAAGCGCGCCGGCGGGAGGGCGTCGTCTTCGCCTTCGCCAAGGCGTCCGAGGGCCGCCGGACCCGGGACGGCCGGTTCGGCCACCACATCGCGGGCATCATCGCCGCCGGGCTGGTGCCCGGCGCCTACCACTTCGCCTGGCCCAACCAGGACGCGGAGGCGGACGCCGCCAACTACGTGGGTGCCGTCCGCCCCCACGCGCGCCGGGGGTTCACCCACTGGCTGGACCTGGAGCGGTATCCGGACGGCAGGAACTACTCCGGATGCGGCGACGCACAGATCAGGGCCTGGGCCGAGGCCTGGATCGCCGCGGTGCGCCGGGCGTTCCCGGGGCAGCGCGTCGGTGTCTACACCTCGGCGGACGACCTGGCCGCCGGCCGGGTCCCCGGCGGGGTGCCGCTGTGGTACCCCGCCTATCCGTGGGGCGAGGCCGGGTACGGCCGCGCCGAGGCGGCGGCGCGGCCCCGGCCGTCCGGTCGGTTCCCGCTCGTCTGGCAGTTCACGGACCGGCCGGTGGACCGGTCCATCGCCTATCTGTCCGAGGCCGGCCTGCGGGCCTGGGCCGCGGGTGCCACCGACGAGGAGGACGACATGCCGCAGTACGTGAACATGGGGTTGGCCCGGCACTACATCCTGAGGGCCGGCGCCTGGGACTCGCTGGAGTTCTCCCGGGAGTGGACCGACGAGACCGGTGACCACCCCCCTGGCGGTTCGGTGTTCGCCCGCGGGGCCTGCCGGTTCACCGGCTCGTTCGGCGTGGCGATGACCGGGCTGGGGGTGGGCGAGGTCGTGCAGGTCCGGATGGCGGAGTACGAGGGCGACGCGCACCGGTTGAGCCATCCGGTGCACGAGATCGTCGGGACCGCGGGCGGTACCTTCGCGGTCGTCCCGCTGACCAAGAGGTTGGGAGCGGGCCGCACGATGCGGATGTCCCTCCTGAACCAGGGCGGCGGACCGGTGACGCTCACCAGCGCGGTGCTGACCGTACTGGTGTGGAAGGAGTCGTGAGCCGCGCGCCGTGTCCACGCGCCGTGTCCACGCGCCGTGTCCACGCGGCGGACGGCCCCGCGCCGCCGGGCCGGAGACCTTCGCGGGTCAGCCGTGCAGAGCGGCGCACCGGCCCGCTCTGCGGGTCACTCGGAGCGGCCGGTCGCGGCCACGGCGACGCCCAGACCGATCATCGTCAGCCCGCCGACCCCGCCGACCAGCGAGAGCCGCCGCGGCGAGCGGGCGAACCAGTCCCTCGCGGTGCCCGCGGCCAGCCCCCAGACGCTGTCCGAGACCAGGGCCATGACGTTGAAGACCAGGCCGAGCATCAGCATCTGCCCGGCCACGTGCCCCTGCGAGCGGTCGACGAACTGCGGCAGCACGGCGGCGAAGAAGACGAGGGTCTTCGGGTTGGAGACGCCGACCGCGAAACCCTCACGGAAGGTGCGGCGGGCGGCGCGCACCGGGGCCTCGGCGGTGAGCGCGGCACGCAGGGTGCCGCGCTCCCGCCACGCCCTGAAGCCCAGGTACACCAGATAGGCGGCGCCGGCCAGCCTGAACGCCGAGTAGACGAGCACCGACCGTGCGACGACCGAGCCGACGCCGAAGGCCACGGCCGTGACGAGGGCGTAGGCGCCGAGCGTGTTCCCCGCGACCGAGGTCAGCGCGGCTCGGCGTCCGCGGGCCAGGGCCTGTCCGATCACGAACAGGACGCTCGGCCCCGGTACCGCGATCAGCAGGAACGACAGGGCGGCGAAGGCCGGAAGGCGGTCGGCGGACGGCATGCCGCCCATGGAAGCACGCGGCAGCCGGCTTCTTCCACGGCGTTCCGCCGGGCTCCCGGTGATGCGAGCGGGCGGCCGGTGGCCGCCCCGCGGGGCGGGAGCGGGGCGGGAGCGGGGCGGGAGCGGGGCGCCCGACCGTCCGCGGACGCCCGGCCGCCTCGCCCGCCGGGGTCAGTCCGACTCGTCGAGGCGGAAACCCACCTTCAGGCCGACCTGCCAGTGCGCGACGTCCCCGTTCTCGATCTGGCCGCGGACCTGGGTCACCTCGAACCAGTCCAGGTTGCGCAGTTTCCGCCCGGCGCGGGTGATGCCGTTGCGGACTGCCTGGTCGACGCCCTCGGGCGAGGTACCGACGATCTCCGTGACCCGGTACGTGTGGTTCGACATGCGGGACTCCTCTCCGCGGTGATGACGGTGCGTGTGGGACGCGTCACTCCACCGTGCCCCAAGCTGCGGCGGAGCGCGAGGCGTCGGCGCTTCCGGGGGAAGCACTTGACCCGAGCATTGGTCCATACCAAAATCCAGCACACCCGTTCGGGCGCTGTCGCTCGTCCCCCCCACGTCGGGCCACCTCGCCCTGTCCGCAGGACCAGCTCAGGACCCGGGAGAACCCCTCTGTGAGACGTCGTCTGCTCGCCCTCGTCTGCGTGTCCGCCTCCCTGCTCAGCGCCTGCGGCCTGCTGCCGCAGGGCGGAGGGGAGCGGCACACCGTCACCGTGTGGCTGATGAAGGGCAGCGCCTCGCCGGACTTCGTCAAGCGCTTCACGAAGGACTTCGAGAGCACCCACCCGGACCTGGACCTCGACATCAAGGTCCAGGAGTGGACCGGGATAGGACCGAAGGTGCAGTCCGCGCTCAAGTCGGAGGACGCGGACGCCCCCGACGTCATCGAGGTCGGCAACACGCAGGTGCCGCAGTACGTCGACAGCGGCGGACTGCTCGACCTCACCCTGGAGTCGCTGCGGGACTGGGGCTCGGACGCCTGGCTGCCCGGTCTCGCCGAGCCGGGCCAACTGCGAGGCCAGCAGTTCGGCATCCCCTGGTACGCCGCCAACCGCGTCGTCATCTACCGCAAGGACCTGTTCGCCCGGGCCGGCGTCGACGTACCGCCGAAGAACCGCGAGGAGTGGCTCGCCGCCACCGAGAAGCTCGACTCCGACGGCAACCAGGGCATCTACCTGGCCGGACAGGACTGGTACACCCTCTCCGGCTTCATCTGGGACGAGGGCGGCAACCTCGCCGAACAGCACGACGGCGTCTGGAAGGGCACCCTCGACACGCCGGCCGCGCTGCGCGGCATGGACTTCTACCGCCGCCTCCAGTCCCTCGGCGACGGCCCCGCCGACTCCGACGAGGAGCACCCGCCCCAGGCAGGCGTGTTCGCCCGGGGCCGGGTGGCGCAGATCGTCGCGGTGCCGGGGCTCGCCCGCACCATCATCCGGCAGAACCCCGGACTCGCCGACAAGCTCGGCTTCTTCCCCGTGCCCGGCAGGAAGGCCGGGCAGCCGGGAGCCGTGTTCACCGGAGGCTCCGACCTGGTCATCCCGCAGCACACGGACTACCGCAAGGGCGCCGTCGCCGTCGTCGGCGCCCTCACCGGCCGGCAGTGGGACACCGACCTGGCCCGGACCATGGACTACGTGCCCAACAAGGCCGCACTCGCTCCGGCAGTCGGCGACGACGAGGGCGTCGCGGCCATGGCCGCGGGGGCCGCCCGCGGACGGGCGACCCCCAGTACCCCCGAGTGGGCCGTGGTCGAGGCCGACAACCCGATCAAGGCGTACATGTCGGCGGTGCTCTCCGGCGCCGATCCCGCCACCGAGGCCCGCCGCGCCTCCCGGCGGATCACCGAGCAGCTCCAGGTGCCGCTGGCCTGAACCCCGGCGTCAGCGCACCTCGCTCAGCGACAGCGCGAAGCGCCCCTCGGCGTCCGTCCACCAGTGGGTCAGCTCCAGCCCGGCGGCGGACAGTTCGGACCGCACCCCCTCCTCGCGGAACTTCGCCGACACCTCGGTGCGCATCTCCTCGCCGGCGGCGAACTCCACCGCCAGGTTCAGTGCGGGGATCTTCACGGTCTGCGCGGTGCGGGCACGCAGACGCATCTCGACCCACTCGTTGCGGGCGTCCCACAGGGCGACGTGCTCGAACGCGCCCGGATCGAAGTCGGCGCCCAGCTCGCGGTCGATGACCGACAGCACGTTCTTGTTGAACGCGGCCGTCACCCCGGCCGCGTCGTCGTACGCCGGCACCAGCACGGACTCGTCCTTGACCAGGTCCGTGCCGAGGAGCAGCGCGTCGCCCGGCGCCAGCAGCCCGCGCACCGACGCCAGGAACGCGGCGCGCTCCGCGGGCAGCAGATTGCCGACGGTGCCGCCGAGCAGCGCCGCCAGCCGCGGGCCCGGCGTGTCCGGAAGAGCCAGCGCGGCCGTGAAGTCGGCGATCAGGGCGTGCACGTGCAGCCCCGGATGGGCTTCGGTGAGCGCCCGCCCGGCCTGTTCGAGGGCGCTCGCGCTGACGTCGACGGGGACATAGGTGTCCAGGCCGGTGAGCGCCTCGATGAGGTGCCGGGTCTTCTCCGAGGAGCCGGAGCCCAGTTCTACCAGGGTGCGGGCGCCGGTCGCGGCGGCGATGTCGCCCGCCCGGTCGACGATGATCTCGCGCTCGGCGCGTGTGGGGTAGTACTCGGGCAGCTCGGTGATCTGCTCGAACAGCTCGCTGCCGCGGGCGTCGTAGAACCACTTCGGCGGCAGCGTCTTGGGGGAGCGGGTCAGGCCGCCCAGGACGTCGGCGCGCAGGGCGGCGCCGGTGGCGTCCTCGGGCAGGGTGCGGGTGATGCGGAACAGGCTCACGTGCGGGACTCCTTGCGTGGTGAGGGCGCCCCTGGGGCGGCCGTTTCCTCGATGTCCTTCAGCGGGCTGAGCAGCACGTCGGTGCGGCTCGCCGCGAGCAGCGTCCGGTCGGGAACCTCCCGCCACCGCGGGTCGTCGTCGTACGGTTCGGAGGCGACGACCGTGCGCAGGCCCGGCTCGGTCAGGTACCACAGGGTGTCGCCCCAGGCGGTGGCGGCGACGGTCTCGCCGTCGGTGAGCAGCAGGTTGAGCCGCGAGCCCGGCGCGGCGGCGGCGACGTCGAGCACGGTGTCCGCCAGCGCCTGCGGCATCGTCTCACCGCCGCGCAGCCGCGCCAGGACCAGCGCCCACACGAGCGCGGAGTCGTTGCGGGCCTCCAGCGCCAGCAGGTCCTCGGGCGGCAGCGTCCGGGAGAGGGCCGCCGCCGAGCGCGGCCAGCCCACGACCGCGCCGTTGTGGCTGAACAGCCACGGCCCCGCGGCGAACGGCGCCGCGGCCGCCTCCCCGTCCGCGCCCGCGAGCGTGGCGTCGCGCACGGCCGCCAGTACCGCGGTCGACCGCACGACCCTGGCCAGGTCGGCGAAGGACAGGTCGGCCCAGACGGGGCCGGCCCGGCGGTAGCGGGCCGGTACCGGATCGCCCTCGGCGTACCAGCCCACCCCGAAACCGTCGGCGTTGACGGTGCCGTACCGCTGCCGGCGCGGCGCCCACGACTGCCGGTACAGGGAGTGCGGCGGATCCACCAGCAGCCGGCCCAGCGGCTCGGCCGGCCCCAGACAGGCCACATGACGGCACATCAGGCGGCCCCGGCGGCGGAGCGGGCGGTGCGGAAGCCGGAGAAGATCTGCCGCCGGATCGGGTAGTCCCAGTTCCGGAAGGTGCCCCGGCACGCCACCGGGTCCACCGCGAAGGAGCCGCCGCGCAGCACCTTGTACTCCCCTCCGAAGAACACCTCGGAGTACTCCCGGTACGGGAACGCCCGGAAGCCCGGGTACGGCAGGAAGTCGCTCGCCGTCCACTCCCACACGTCCCCGATGAGCTGCCGTACGCCCAGCGGCGACGCGCCCTCCGGATAGCTGCCGGCCGGCGCCGGCCGCAGGTGACGCTGGCCCAGGTTGGCGTGGGCCGGGCCCGGGTCGGCGTCGCCCCACGGGTACCGCATCGACCCGCCGGTCGCCGGGTCGAAGCGGGCCGCCTTCTCCCACTCCGCCTCGGTGGGCAGCCGCCGACCGGCCCAGCGGGCCCAGGCGTCGGCCTCGTACCAGCTCACGTGCAGCACCGGTTCGTCCGGCGGGACCACCTCCGTGACCCCGAACCGGCGGCGCAGCCACTGCCCGCCGTCGCGGTGCCAGAACAGCGGCGCGTGGACGCCGTGCCGCCGGACGTGTGCCCAGCCCGCCGGCGCCCACCACCGCTCGGTGTCGTATCCGCCGTCCTCGATGAACGCCAGGTAGGCGGCGTTCGTCACCGGGGCGGTGTCGATGTGGAACGCCGGTACCTCGCGCACGTGCGCGGGCTTCTCGTTGTCCAGGGCCCAGGGCTCGGCGGAGGTGCCCATGGCGAACGGGCCGCCCGGGACGAGGACCTCGGGCGGGCCGGCGGACACCGGCGCCGGGTCGGGATCCGGGGCGGAGAGCGCCTGCGGTCCCCGCCGGAGCTGGTGGGTGATCAGCATGGTCTCGTCGTGCTGCTGTTCGTGCTGGGCGATCATGCCGAAGGCGAAGCCCGCCTCGGTGAGCCGGGTGCCGTGGAACGCGGCGCCGTCCAGGACGTCCAGCGCCCGGCCGCGTACGTCTGCGGCGTACGCCCGGGCCTCGGCGGGCGGCAGCAGCGGCAGCGAGGGCCGCTCGGACCGCGGGTGCTCGAAGGCGTCGTAGAGGCCGTCGATCTCGGGTCGTATCGCCTCCTGTCCGGCCACCGCGCGCAGCAGCCACTGCTCCTCCTGGTTCCCGATGTGCGCCAGGTCCCACACCAGGGGCGACATCAGAGGCGAGTGCTGGGCGGTCAGGTCGGGGTCCGCCACGCAGGAGGTCAGCAGCGTGGTCCGGTCGCGGGCCGCGGTCAGCGCGCCGACCGCCCGCTCGCGCAGGGCCACCGGATCGGGCGCTGCCGCGGTCTCGGCCGCGGCCCCGGGCGCGGTACCGGGGCGGGAGTCGGGATCGAGTGCGGGCTCGGTCATGGGTGCGTGTCCTTCCCGGGCGCGTGGGGAGTGTCCTCGGCCGATCCGGTCGGTCGGGCCGATCCGGTCGGTCCGGTTGGTCCGGTCGAGTGGAGTCCGGCCCGGGGTCCTCCCGTTGCGTGCAGCCGGTCCAGCAGGTCGTCCGCGGGGCAGCGGCCGGGGCCCACGTACCGGTCCCGGTACGCGGCCACCGCGTCCACCACCTCCCGGCCCGCGCCGAGGCGCGGCAGCGCGGGGAGCGCCGCAGCGAAACAGGCGACGGCCGCCTCGTGGAGTTCGGGGTCGGCGAGTCCGAGCCGGGCGGCGTTCGTCCACAGCGGATTGTGCGGCGCGGGCAGCCCCAGCATCCGCTCGGCCAGCGGCTTCACCGTCCGGTAGGCGGTCTCGGCGGCCTCCGGATCGTCGAAGAGCGCGGCGGTCACGGCCAGCGGCACGATCCAGCCGTTCTCGCCGGGCTGCGCGTCGATCATCCGCAGCTCCAGATGGCCGCGCGGTCTGACCGGCGGGAACAGAGTGGTCAGGTGGTAGTCCAGGTCCTCACCGGTGGGTGCCTGGGGTGCGCCGCTGCGGGTCCACTCCCGGAAGGTCAGCCCGTCCGGGACCGTCCACGGGCCGGACTCCCGCCGTACGCACATCACCTCGGCGTCCAGCACGTGCCGCGCCCAGGCGGTCCTCGGCGTCCCGTCCAGCGGGGGCGCGCCCGCACGGCCGGAGCCGATCTCCATCCACATCAGCTGCCGGGTGGAGCGCCATCCGGTGGGTCGGCCCCCGGCCATGGGGGAGTTGGCGAAGGCCGCCAGCAGCACGGCGCCCAGCGTGTGCGCCAGCCACCAGCGCCGGACGTGACCGAGGGGGCCCGGTTCCTCGTACCCGGCGTCGACGCAGACCTGTACGGAGGCGGAGGCGCACATCATGCTGCGCCCGGCCGGACCCCTGCGGTCGAGGCAGGCCTCCATGGCGTCGTAGCGCGGTTCGTGCAGGTACCGGCGGGGCGGGTGCCAGGGATCGTGGCCGACGCCGAGCAGGCCGAGTCCGTTGTCGCGGAGCAGCGCCCGGACGGCGTCGAGGTCGGCGGAGACGGTACCGATGCACTCCGTGAGCGTCGCGGCGGGCGGCGAGCTGAGCTCCAGCTGGCCGCCGGGTTCGACGGTGAGCGCCGACCGCAGAGGCACGGTACGCAGAGCGGCGTACGCCGCTGCGAGGCGTTCGGGTGGCACCGCGCGTTCCGTCCCCTGCAACTCGCGGATCAGCCACTCCACCTCCACACCGAGGGCGCGGGGCGGGCCGGTCTTGAAGCAGATTCCCCTGACGAGGGCATCCACTTCCGGTTCGGTGACCGTGGCGCGGGGCCGCGGGCGGCCGCCCGCCGAAGCGGTCGAGGTATCGGACATGTCGGGATCCTCCTGAGATTCCACCATGCCACCGGCCCGGCCCCCG
Source organism: Streptomyces sp. MS06 (assembly GCF_047200655.1). Lineage (NCBI taxonomy): Bacteria > Bacillati > Actinomycetota > Actinomycetes > Kitasatosporales > Streptomycetaceae > Streptomyces > Streptomyces sp. MS06. Next base: position 15,808 of record NZ_JBJZOJ010000067.1, on the reverse strand, counting down.
GTCAGGGCCGCGCACGGCACACCCGTCCCACCCAAGACCCTCGCGCCCGTTCGCACAAGGGTGCCCAGCGGGGCGCCCGTGGCACGCGACGTCCGTTTCCCGACCCCGGTGCGGACCGGGAAACTCCGTTGCGACGCAGGACAAGCATCGCTCAGGATGCCTCCATGAGCACGACGGGGGAAGGCGCGTGCGGCGCGTTCACGGCGTCCACGGGGGTGGCGCCATGAGCGCGCGGCTGCGCGGCATCGCACGCGAGACCGAGCAGATCGTCGCCGCGGGGGCGTACCGGCGCGCCGACGGACGGGAGGTGCCGATCGCGGCCGCGGTGGCCGCCGCCCGCGAAGGCACCGGGATCTGGGGGCCGCAACCGGTGCCGCTGGACGCGCCCGCCGTACCGGCCCGCACCCGGATCGAGGTCACCGCGGAGAGCAGTCTGGAAGCCGCCCGGCGACTCCACGGGGAACCGGTCGCCGTGCTGAACTTCGCCTCCGCCCGCAACCCGGGCGGCGGTTACCTGAACGGCGCGCAGGCCCAGGAAGAGGCGTTGTGCCGGGCCTCCGCGCTGTACGGCTGCCTGCTGCGGGCTCGGCGGTTCTACCAGCACCACCGGGCGCACCGCGATCCGTTCTACAGCGACCGCGTCATCCACTCGCCCGGCGTTCCGGTCTTCCGTGACGACCGCGGGCGGCTGCTCGACGCGCCGTACCGCGCCGGCTTCCTCACCTCCGCCGCGCCGAACGCCGGAGTCGTCCTGCGGACGGCCCCGGAACGCGCTGCCGCACTGCCGGGCGCGCTGCTCGCGCGCGCCGAACGGGTGCTGGAGGTGGCCTCGGCGAACGGCTACCGGAGGCTGGTGCTGGGCGCCTGGGGCTGCGGCGTGTTCCGCAACGACCCGGAGCAGGTGGCGGCCGCCTTCCACGGACTGCTGGGCCCGGGGCGTCGGTTCGGCGACCGGTTCGAACAGGTGGTCTTCGCCGTGCTGGACCGCACCCCGGGCAGCGCGGTCCGGACGGCGTTCGAGCGGGCCTTCGACGTCGGCGGTCCGCGGAACCGAGGGGGCGTCAGGCCGCCGGGGAACGCCGGGTAGGGGTCTCTCTCCGGTCCGTCGTCTTGCGTCGGGCCCCGGGTCCGTCGTCGTGCGTCGGGCCCCCGGGTCCGTCGTCGTGTGCCGGGCGGGCCGTGCCGACCGGTCCCGCACCGCGCCCGTGTGCACGGGCCGGGTGCGCCCCGGCGAGGGAGCGTGCCGCGAGCCCGCTCGGGGTGCGGCGCCCGCCCCGCGGATCCTGTCGGTCAGTTCCAGCCGTAGCGTTCCCGCAGCCGATGCCTGACCAGGTCGAACCGCATCCGGTCCAGTGCGCAGGCCTCCCGGCGCATACCGTCCTCGTGCAGGCGCAGCACCCGGTCCAGGTCCACCCAGGACGCGCGACCGGAGCGGTCCCACGGCCCACTGCCGAGCGGGACCCATTCCCGGTCGCCGTCGTGCCCCTTGCTGGAGAGCTGCACGGCCAGGAGGGTGCCCGCCGTCTCCCGCGCCACGACCAGGACCGGACGGTCCTTGCCCCGGCCGTCGTTCTCCTCGAAGGGCACCCACGTCCACACGATCTCCCCGGGGTCGGGGTCGCCGTCGTGCGCGGGCGAGTACTCGGTGCGCACCCGGCCGACCTCGCGGGGGGCGGCCTCGGTGGTGGCGGTGGGGCCGTGGCGGCCGGGGACGTTCTCATCGGTGGACGTAGTCACGGAGAGCACCCTAAGCCCCCGGCGAGGGCGTGCAACGCCGGTGCCCCCGTTCCCCCTTCACTTCTCGCGACCGGACGCGCCACCTGCACGGCCGGACCGGTCGGCCGATGCCGCAGGCGGCGGTCGGCGCGTCGGGCCCGGGATACCCGGCGCCCGCCGACCGGCAGCGGGTCCGGGATTCTCCCGCGGCGGGCCGCGCCCGGGACCCGGGCCGGTGGGGCCTCGGGAAGGGCCGACCGGCCCTCCCACGGGGTGGCCGTTCGGCCCTCGCCCCCACCCTTCCGGGCGGGCTAGGCCGGAACCAGGCGAAGGCCCTCGCGCCGGGCTGCCGGCGCCGGGCCCGCTCCCGCCGATCACGGAGGGCACGATGCGCCAGACGCGACCACGCACACTCCGACGGACGCTCACCCCGGCCTTCCTGACGGCGGCCTCCGCCGCGCTGGCCGTCTACGCTCTGCGGTTCCGTCCGAAACTGCTGACCTGGGGCGCCACGCCGAGCGAGGCGCACCGCGCCTACCCCGGCGACGAGATGGTGCCGTACGCCGACGGAAGTTCCACGATGGCGACCACGCTGCCGGCGCCGCCCGAGCGGGTGTGGCCGTGGCTGGTGCAGATGGGCGGCGACCGCGGCGGCTGGTACAGCTGGGACCGGCTGGACCACTGGGGGCACCCCAGCACGGAGCGCATCGTCCCCGCCTGGCAGGAGCTGCGGGAGGGCCAGCGCTTGGACGCGACACGGGACGGCAGCTGCTGGTTCGGCGTCGCACTGCTGGAACCCAACCGGACCCTGGTCCTCCGCTCGGACCTGGACCCGATCGCCGGTCGTTCCTTCGACCCGTGGTCGGAGCCGCTGCCCGCGGTGCGGATGGACGGGATCTGGGCCTTCCACCTGAGCCCGGCGCCCGGCGGTGCGACCCGGCTGGTGGTGCGCACCCGCGGCCAGAGCCGGCCCCGGTGGCTGGCCCGGCCCTTCGACCTGCTGCTCGGGGAGCCCGCCCACTTCGTGATGCAGACCCGCCAGTTCCACAACCTGCGCAGGCTCGCCCGCACGCCTGCCGTCTGAGCCGGACCCGGTGGCGGCGCCGCGCGCTGCCGGCGCCGTCGCCGCCGTCGCCGCGCGGTGCCGACCCCCGGGAGTCAGGGGGGAGTCCCGACCGCGGCACACGCACGGGAAGGGGCATTGGTCGGCCCCGGGCCCACGGCGGCGTGGCGGCGCGGCTCAGCGGGTGAGGCCGTGCAGCAGCAGTTCGGCCAGATGGGCGTACGCCTGTGCGTCGCTCAGACCCGTGGCGGCGGCCACCTGGCGGCGCTGGATGCGCACCATCACCGAGCTGATCACATCGGCGGCGAAGGCCACGTGCACCTCGCGGAACGCGCCCGCGTCCGTGCCCTCCTCGATGAGCTGCTGAACGCGGCGCGCCGCGGCCAGCGTGTTGCGGTCGTAGACCTCGGCCGCCGGTTCGAAGGCGGCCACGTCGTCGAAGAAGCGTGCCGAGGCCGGTGCCAGCTCCGCGGAGACGGCGTGCAGGTACGCCGCGAGCCGCCGTGCGGGCTCCGTCTCCGCGGCCAGGGCCGCTTCCACCCGTTCGGTGGCCCGGCGGAAGAACTGCACCACCGCGGCCCGTACGAGCTGCTCCTTGCTTCCCGCGAGTCCGTACAGGGTGCGTTTGGAGCAGTGCAGTCGTGCGGCGAGATCGTCCAGGGTCAGATGGGCGAAGCCCTGGTCGACCAGCAGGACCACCAGCTCCTCGAAAAGCTCGGAGCGGCGGGCGGCGCCGCGTCCGGTCGGCTTCGGGCTCTCGGCGGCAGACGTCTCGATCACCCCGCCAGTATTCCAAGCCCCACCTGCCCTGCTACGGAAAACGGTACTGAGGTACCATGCACAGTACCGCTAGATTTGAGGACCGCTAGGAGTCGCCGTGGACGTCGACCGCCTGCTCCCCACCCCGGAAGCCGCGGATCTGATCGCCCTCACCAGGGAGATCGCAGACAAGGAACTCGCACCCCGCGTCGAGCAGCACGAAAGCGCGGAGACGTATCCCGAGGGCCTGTTCGCCACCCTGGGCCGTGCCGGCCTGCTGGGCCTGGTGTACCCCGAGGAGCACGGCGGGGGCGGGCAGCCCTACGAGGTGTACCTGCAGGTGCTGGAGGAGCTCGCCGCCCGCTGGGCGGCCGTGGCGGTCGCCACCAGCGTCCACACCCTGGCCTGCCACCCGCTGAACTCCTTCGGCACCGACGAGCAGAAGGACCGCTGGCTGCCCGCGATGCTGGCCGGTGAGCGGATCGGCGGCTACAGCCTCTCCGAACCGCAGGCGGGTTCGGATGCGGCGTCCCTGTCCTGCAAGGCCGAACCGGTGGCCGGCGGCTACCGCGTCACCGGCACCAAGGCCTGGATCACCCACGGCGGCAAGGCCGACTTCTACGCCCTGTTCGCCCGGACCGCGCCCGGCAGCCACGGGATCTCCTGCTTCCTTGCCCCCGGATCCGCCGACGGCCTCTCCTTCGGGGCCCCCGAGCGCAAGATGGGCCTGCACGCCGTGCCGACCACCGCCGCCTACTGGGACGGCGCGGTGCTCGACGCGGACCGGCGCATCGGCGCCGAGGGGGCCGGCCTGCAGATCGCCTTCAGCGCGCTGGACTGCGGCCGTCTGGGTATCGCCGCCTGCGCCACCGGCCTGGCCCAGGCCGCCCTGAGCGCCGCCGTCTCGTACGCCAACGAGCGCACCACCTTCGGCCGGCGCATCATCGACCACCAGGGCCTCGGGTTCCTGCTCGCCGACATGGCCGCCGCGGTCGACTCCGCCCGGGCCACCTACCTGGACGCCGCCCGCCGCCGCGATCTCGGGCGGCCCTTCAGCCGGCAGGCCAGCGTCGCCAAGCTGGTGTGCACGGACGCCGCGATGAAGGTGACCACCGACGCCGTGCAGGTGCTCGGCGGGTACGGCTACACGCGTGACTTCCCGGTCGAGAGGTACATGCGGGAGGCCAAGATCATGCAGATTTTCGAGGGGACGAACCAGATCCAGCGGCTCGTCATCAGCCGCGGCCTCAGCGACTGACCGCCCCATCCTCCCCACCTCCCCCCGGCGGGCCCGGTCCCTGCCCGCCGCCCGTACCCACCGAGGAGTCCCGATGGACATCGCAGGATCCGCAGCCCTGGTGACCGGCGCCGCCTCCGGCCTGGGGGCGGCCACCGCCGCCGCTCTCGCCGCACGCGGGGCCACCGTCTACGGTCTCGACCTGGAGAAGGCCGTCGCCGAGGCCGGCGACCGGCCGGACGGCGTCACGCTGCTGCCCGCCGACGTCACCCGCGAGGAGCCCGTCCAGGAGGCGCTGGCGAGGATCGAGTCCGACGGCGCCGTGCTCCGCCTGGCCGTCAACTGCGCCGGTATCGCTCCCTCCGCCCGCATCGTCGGCCGCCGCGGCCCGCACGACCTCGACCTGTTCCGCACGGTCGTGGACGTCAACCTGGTCGGCACCTTCAACGTGCTGCGGCTGTCCGCGGCCGCCATGCTGCGGCACGAAGCGGACGCCGAAGGCCGCCGCGGCCTGATCGTCAACACCGCTTCCATCGCCGCGTTCGAGGGCCAGATCGGCCAGATCGCCTACGCCGCGTCCAAGGCGGGCGTCGCCGGGATGACCGTCACCGCCGCCCGCGACCTCGCCCAGCACGGCATCCGGGTGATGACCATCGCGCCCGGCATCGTCGACACGCCGATGATGGCGGGGTTCAGCGACGAGGTCCGGGCCGGCCTCGGCGCGAGCGTGCCCTGCCCTCAGCGTCTCGCCCGCCCCGACGAGTACGCCCGACTGGTCACCATGATCACCGAGCACGACTACCTCAACGGCGAGACCGTCCGTATGGACGGCGCGCTGCGGATGGCCGCGCGGTAGCGGCACCCGACCGCGCGGCGGCGGCACCGCGTGCGGTCGCCCCGCGCGGGCGGCGACCCCGCTGCCGAGGCGCGGGTGGACATGGCGAAGGGGCCGGCGGATCGCTCCGCCGGCCCCTTCGGCCTGTCGGCCTGTCGGCCTGTCGGCCTGTCGGCCTGTGGCTCCGCCGGTCCGCCGGTGCGCCGGTCCGGCGGCTCCGGTCCCGCGGCTCAGGCGGCCACGGGCTCCCCGGCGTGCCCGTGCAGCCGGGCGACGACCTCGGTCAGCTGGGCGGCGACCTCGGCGTCGTCGGCCGGGTGGGTCTCGGCGAACCGGGTCATCGACCCCGGGATGGACAGCTTGATGTCCTCGATCACCTTGCCGCCGGCGATGCCCACGGCCTTGCGGGTGTCGTCCTGCGCCCACACGCCGCCGTACTGGCCGAAGGCGGTGCCGACCACGGCGACCGGCTTGCCGCCGAAGGCCCCGGCGCCGTAGGGGCGGGACAGCCAGTCGATGGCGTTCTTCAGCACGGCCGGGATGGTGCCGTTGTACTCCGGGGAGAACAGCAGGAACGCGTCGGCGCCCTGGGCGGCCTCGCGCAGTCGGGCGGCGGCGGCCGGCACGCCGTCCTGGACGTCGATGTCCTCGTTGTAGAACGGGATCTCGGCCAGCCCCTCGAACAGCACGACCTCGGCGCCCGCCGGGGCGAGCTTCACGGCGGCCTCGGCGAGCTGGCGGTTGTGCGAACCGGAGCGGATGCTGCCGACGAGCGCGAGGATGCGAACAGACATGGATGACTCCTGGGGGGTGTGAAAAACACTCTGATGAAACGATCCGGACCGAAGTCCGCTTGAGTTCTATCAGGCTAACCGGACCGGGGTCCAGTTTCATTCCCGATGCTTTACCCTGTCCCCATGTCCACAGTCCTGCCGTCCCTGCCGGACCCCGACCCCGATGCGGCAGGCCCCGCGTACCTGTCCATAGGGACCGCCGACGACGAGCCGTGCCTGCGCGCGGACGCCGCCCGCAACCGGGCCAGGCTGCTGGAGGCGGCCGCCCGGCTGATCGCGGAACGCGGCGCGGACTCCGTGACCATGGAGGCGGTGGCCACCGCCGCGGAGGTCGGCAAGGGCACCGTCTTCCGCCGCTTCGGAGACCGCACCGGACTGCTGACCGCGCTGCTGGACCACTCCGAACGCAAGTTCCAGGCCTCCTTCCTCAGCGGGCCGCCTCCGCTCGGTCCGGGCGCGCCGCCGGTGGACCGGCTGCGCGCCTTCGGCTGCGCCATGCTGCGCCGCACGGCCGAGGAACTGGAGCTGCAGATGGCCGCCGAGCCGAGTCCCGAGCGGCGCTTCACCGTGCCAGCGGGGCGGGTACTGCACAGCCACGTCGTCATGCTGCTGCGGCAGGTCGTCCCGGACGCGGACTGCGAACTGCTCGCGCACGCGCTGATGGCCCAGCTCAGTCCCGCACTCGTGCACCACCTGCTCCGGCAGCGGCGAGTTCCGCTCGAACGGCTGGAGGCCGGCTGGGCGGACCTGGTCGCCCGCGTCACCCGAACCGCCCCGACGCCCGGCTGACCGCCCCGCGCGACGAACAGCGAGAGACCTGCCGCGCATCGCCGGACGGGGTGCGGTCCGCCCGCGCCGGAGCCTTCGCGGGCGTGCGGCATGCCGTCCCGGCGACACGGCAGGTGATGCGGCAGGTGACGGGCGGGTCGACCGGGGACGGCCCGTACGCGCGCGCCCCCATCCTTCCCCCGGCCCGAGGGCGCGCCGGTGCTTCTGCCAAGATGCGGTACGTCATGGTGCAGATACCGAACACGTCCGCGTCCGCGCCCCAGGCACCCTCCTCGGCGCCCACGAGCGCCGACGTGGCCCGCCTTGCCGGCGTCTCGCGCGCGACCGTGTCCTACGTCCTGAACGACGCCACCGCCGTGCGGATCAGCGAGGCCACCCGCCGCCGAGTCCGCGAGGCCGCCCGGGAACTCGGCTACGTACCCCACGCGGCCGCCCGCAGCCTGCGCGCAGGCCGGAGCCGCATGGTCCTGATGCCCGCCCCCGCCATCCCCGTCGGCCCTCTCTACAGTGCCTTCGTCAGTGAACTCCAGGGCGCCCTGGGCCGTCTCGACTACACCGTCGTGCAGTACGGCACCGCCGCCGTGCCGGGCGACGAGGCCGCCCGCGCCTGGGCCGAACTGCGTCCGGTCGCCGTGCTGATACCCGGATTCGGCCTCGGCCCGGAGGGCGTGGCGGTCCTGAAGCGCTCCGGTGCCCGCGCCGTGGTCACGCTCGGCCCCGAGTCCGTGGAGGGCGCCCACGCCCTGCTGATGGACCACGGCAGCGTCGGGTACGCCGCCGCAGGCCACCTGTACGCCCGCGGCCGCCGGCGCATCGGCGTCGTCGTCCCCGAGGAGCCCGGCCTGGGGGCGTTCTCCCGGCCCCGCCTGGCGGGTGCACGCCAAGCGCTGCGCGGCACCGGCGCCACCGTCACCGCACTGCCACTGGCCTACGAGGAGGACTCGGCGACCCGGCTCGCCGCCCGCTGGCCCGAACTCGGCCTCGACGCGGTCTTCGCCTACAACGACGAGTACGCCATGCTGCTGATGCGGGCGCTGCAGGACGCGGGGGTACGCGTTCCCGAGGACACGGCCGTGATCGGTTCCGACGATCTGCTGCTCGGCCGACTGCTGCGCCCGCGGCTCAGCACGGTCCGCATCCACCTGCCCTCGGGCCCGCAACTCGCCGAACTGGTGGACCGCGCCGTCTCCGACCCCGGTGCACCCCCCGAGACGCACCGCGTACTCCGGGTCTCGGTGGTACGGCGCGACTCCAGCTGATCCGGGACGCGCAGACGATGCGGGCGGCAGCCCGCGCCCCGCGGGCCCCCTGCTCCGCCTCACCCACCGGCCGGGCGGCGGGAAGCCCGCGAACCCGCCGCACCCGTACACACCGCGGGCCCGCTCCGGCGACCACACCGGTGCGGGCCCGGGACGGGCGGGAGGCGCCGACCTACTGGCCCTTCCCGTCCCCCGCCTGCTGCTCCGCGATGCTCTTGCGCACCTCGTCCATGTCGAGCTTCCGGGCCTGGCCGATCACATCGGTCAGCGCCGACTCGGGCAGGGCGCCGGGCTGCGCGAAGACGGCCACCTGGTCACGGACGATCATCAGGGTCGGAATGGACTGGATACCGAAGGCGGCGGCCAGCTCGGGCTGCGCCTCGGTGTCCACCTTGCCGAACACCAGATCGGGGTTCTCGCCGGCGGCCTTCTCGTAGACCGGCGCGAACTGACGGCAGGGTCCGCACCAGGACGCCCAGAAGTCGATCAGGACGAACTCGTTCTCCGTGACGGTCTGGTCGAAGTTCTCCTTGGTGAGCTCCACGGTGCTGCTCATGGCGTGTGATCCCTCATTCCGGTGTTGGAGCGTTACCGCCCGCGACAACACGGGCGGACGGGCCGGTATTCCGACGGGTGTCCCGCGCCCTTACCCATGTGGCAGCCGCGCACACCACCCATCAGACTGACGTCCATGACGGAGAAGACGGAGACGGAAAACATCGCGTACGACGTCGTGGTGCTCGGGGCCGGGCCCGTGGGGGAGAACGTCGCCGACCGCACCCGCGCGGCCGGCCTGTCGACCGCGGTGGTGGAGAGCGAACTGGTCGGCGGCGAATGCTCCTACTGGGCGTGCATGCCCAGCAAGGCCCTGCTGCGTCCGGCGATCGCCCGCGCCGACGCGCGCCGGACACCCGGCCTGGCCCAGGCCGTCCAGGGGCCCCTGGACGCGTCCGCGGTCCTCGCCCACCGCAACGACTACACCTCGCACTGGAAGGACGACGGCCAGGTCCGGTGGCTGGACGGCGTCGGCGCCGACCTCTACCGCGGGCAGGGGCGCCTCACCGGCGAGCGCACGGTCGCGGTGACCGGCCCCGACGGCGCCAGCCACGTCCTCACCGCCCGGCACGCCGTCGCCGTGTGCACGGGCAGCCGCGCCGCCCTGCCCGCCCTGCCGGGGCTCGCCGAGGTGCGGCCCTGGACCAGCCGCGAGGCCACCAGCGCCCAGTCCGTCCCCGGTCGGCTCGTCGTGGTGGGAGGCGGGGTCGTCGCCACCGAGATGGCCACCGCCTGGCAGGCCCTCGGCTCCCGCGTCACCCTCCTGATACGCGGGAAGGGGCTGCTGCCCCGAATGGAGCCGTTCGCCGGCGAACTCGTGGCCGAGGCGCTCGCCGAGGCCGGCACCGACGTCCGCACCGGCACCTCCGTCACGTCGGTGACCCGGCAGGAGGGCACCGTGGTCGTCGCCACCGACCGCGGCGACCGGATCGAGGCCGACGAGATCCTCTTCGCCACCGGCCGGGCACCGCGCACCGACGACATCGGGCTCGACACCGTCGGCCTGGAACCCGGCTCCTGGCTCGACGTCGACGACAGCCTGCGGGTGACCGGCACCGACTGGCTGTACGCGGTCGGCGACGTCAACCACCGCGCCCTCCTCACCCACCAGGGCAAGTACCAGGCGCGTATCGCCGGAGCCGCGATCGCCACCCGTGCCGCCGGCGTCCCCCTGCTGGAGACCGACCCCTGGGGAGCGCACTCCGCCACCGCCGACCACCACGCCGTGCCCCAGGTCGTGTTCACCGACCCGGAGGCAGCGGCCGTCGGCCTCTCGCTGGCGGAGGCGGAGCGGGCCGGGTACCGGGTGCGGGCCGTCGACGTCGACCTGTCGTCCGTGGCGGGGGCGGCCCTGTACGCCGAGGGCTACCGCGGCCACGCCCGCATGGTCGTGGACGTGGAGGACGAGATCGTGCGGGGAGTGACCTTCGTCGGCCCCGGCGTCGGCGAACTGATCCACTCCGCGACCGTCGCCGTGGCCGGCCGGGTGCCCGTCGACCGGCTCTGGCACGCCGTCCCGTCGTACCCGACGATCAGCGAGGTGTGGCTGCGCCTGCTGGAGGCCTACCGGGGCTGACCCGCACCGCCACCGGTCGGTCCCGGAGGCGGGGCGCCCCACCCTCCGGGCCTTGCGCCTGTCGCCCGCTGCCGGGCCGGAGGCGCGGTGCCGCCCCGCCCCGGCGACTCCCCGGGTGCCGCGCGTTCCTTTCTCCTGCGCCTCCTCGCCTGCGCCTCCTCGCAGGCCGGGCGGCGCGCCCTCAGAGATCCTCGAAGGCGCCTGCCAGCGCCGACGCGATCCGCAGATGGGTCCGGGCCTCCTCGGTCCGGCCCTGGCGCTCGAGGGTGCGCCCCAGCATCAGCCGGGCGTAGTGCTCCACCGGTTCGCGATCGACGATGTTGCGCAACACCGTCTCAGCTCGCCGGAGTTGGGCCGAGTGGTAGTAGGCGCGCGCCAGCAGCAGCCGAGGCCCGCTCTGCTCGGGCACCTCCTCCACCAGCGCGGCCAGCACCCGCGCCGCGGCCGCGTAGTCGCGGGCGTCGAAGAACAGCCGCGCCCTCTCCCAGCGTTCGTCCTGCGTTCCGTGGGCGTAGTAGTCCGATCCGGTCGCCGCGGGGTGGACCGGTCCGAACGTCGCCTTTGCTGCTTCCACTGCCGACCTCCTTCGCGGGAGGGGAACGCACCGGACGTGGCCGGAAATTCCACTAGCCGTTCGGTTCGGTCAGGGCGGCCAGTTCGGCGTTGGCGCGCTCGGTGACCAGCGCCAGGACCCGGCCGGCCACGGCGCGGTCGCCGTCCGGGATACCGGCGTAGATGCGGGCGGATATGGCCGAGGTCTCCGCCGAGCTCGCGTCGAACAACTCCCGCCCTGCCTCGGTGAGGCGCACGGAGGACGCCCCCGCGGCCGCCATCAGGTCCGCCGCCAGCAGTTCGGCGACCGTGCGGTCCGCCTCCGAGGGGGCGACCTTGAGGGCGTCGACGACGTCGGTCGTGAGCTGGTCGCGGTCCAGGGCGCCGTCCGCCACGGCGACCAGGCGCAGGGCGACCATCTGCTGGAAGGTGGCGCCGCGGCGGGCCAGGACTGTTTCGAGGACCGCGCGTCCGGCGTAGTGCGCCAGACCGATGACGCGGGGGTCGACGAGCGGTGCGGTGGTGGTCATGGGTGCTCCTTGTCGATGCCTTCGTGTTCGCTGAGCGGATCGAGCGGGGTGTCGAGCAGGGTCTCCAGGTCGTGGCGGAACGCGCGAGTCCGCTCGCTGTCCAGCCCGCCGAGCGGCGCCAGCAGTTGCCGCAACAGTCCGTGCACGGCGGTGATCGCCCGGCGGACGGTGGCCTGTCCCTCCTCGGTGAGGGCGAGTTGAACGGCTCGCGGGTCGCGGGGGTTCCGGGTGCGGTCGACGAGGCCGGCGGCCTCCAGCGCGCGCGCCAGCTTCGAGACGTACAGCGGCTCCAGGCCGGTGTGGTCGGCCAGTCGGCGCTGACTGGGGTGCTCCCCGGTGCGCTGCATCCCGTACAGGGACGCGACCAGCGCGTACTGCGCGTGGGTGAGGCCCATCGGGGCCACCGCGCGATCGACGGCGACCCGCCACTTCATCGACAGACGCCACACCAGAAAACCGGGAGTCGCTCCCTCGGAGACCTTGCTCATGACAAATACAGTACATGGCGATTATGTACATGGCTACTATTTTCCCCGGTCACTCGAACACGGCGGGTGGACCGGGGGGACGGACTGACGGGACACCCCGCGCAGGGCTAGGTTGTCCGCTATGAGCAATCTTGATCGCCAGGCGGCGCCCGCCGTGTGCGGTGGCCGCGGTTTCGTCGTGGCGGAACCGGTCCGCGAACTCCTCAGCCCGCGCCGCGTCCCGCTCGGCGAGTCGACCGAGGTCCGCCGCCTGCTGCCCAACCTGGGCCGGCGCATGGTCGGCGCCTGGTGCTTCGTCGACCACTACGGTCCCGACGACATCGCGGACGAGCCCGGCATGCAGGTGCCGCCGCACCCGCACATGGGCCTGCAAACGGTGAGCTGGCTTCACCAGGGGGAAGTGCTGCACCGCGACTCCACCGGCAGCCTCCAGACCATCCGTCCGCGCGAGCTGGGCCTGATGACCTCCGGCCGGGCGATCAGCCACTCGGAGGAGAGTCCCAGGCCGCACGCCCGCTTCCTGCACGGCGCCCAACTGTGGGTGGCACTTCCGGACGGCCACCGCCACACCGACCCGCACTTCGAGCACCACGCCGCGCTCCCGGTCGTCACGGCGCCGGCGCTGGCGGCGACTCTCATCCTCGGAACCCTGGACGGCGCCACCTCGCCCGGCACCACCTACACACCGATCGTCGGCGCCGACCTAGCCCTCGCCGCCGGTGCCGACGTGAGCCTGCCGCTCGAGCCGGACTTCGAGTACGCCGTGCTGTCCATGTCCGGCCAGGCCCACGTCGACGGCGTTCCCGTAGCGCCCGGATCGATGCTCTACCTCGGCTGCGGGCGCGCCGAACTGCCCCTGCGCGCCGACTCGGACGCCGGTCTCATGCTCCTCGGCGGCGAGCCCTTCGAGGAAGAACTGATCATGTTCTGGAACTGGATCGGCCGCACCCAGGAGGAGATCGAACAGGCCCGCCGGGATTGGATGGAGGGCACCCGCTTCGGCGAGGTCAAGGGCTACGACGGCGCCCCACTGGCCGCACCGGTACTTCCGCAGGTGCCGTTGAAACCGCGGGGAAGGGTCCGTTGAACTGCGGAAACGCGTCAGTGTCGCCCCGACGGCCGTCCCCCTGATCGACATCCTCGCCTCCTCCAGCGACCAAGCTCTGCAGGCCTTCCGTTCCGTGCGGGCCGAAGACCAGGGCTGTTGCAAGGTCGGATTTCAGGGATGAGTGTGCAGGTCGCAGGGGATGCCGAAGAGGTTGAGTGGGGCGGTGTGCGGCGCGATGGCGAGCTGCCGGCGTGCGTCGGCGATCGAACGGCCCATCGTGCGGAGGAAGTTCATGGCGACCGACCTCAACGTGGCCATGTTCTGGGGCCCGTGGCCGGTGCGGATGCGGGAGGCGTCCTCGCCGAACGTCACATCCCGCACATAATGGATCTTGTTCTCGATGCCCCACTCGGCCTGCACGATCTCCCCGATGCGCTGCGGGTCGGCCTGGCCGGAGGACAGGTCGGTGATCACGTACACCGTCTCCCGGCTGCGCTTCCCACTCGCCTCGCCTGCACGGTGCGGTACCGGGTGATGCGGGCGACCTGACGCGCGTAGGGGAAGTCCAGGCCGGCGAAGCTCACCACCTCCACCACCCGCGTACCGATGCGGCCGTGAGCGCGTACGGTGGAGCGGAAGGCCGCCCGCACGCCCTGCCAGGGCACCTTCCGGCACGCCTTCCACAGCTCGGGCTGGTTGCGCTTGACCGGGAAGGCGTAGTGCGCGCCGAACTCCTCTACCAGCACCCTGGCGTGCTCGCGCTGGGTGTGCAGCGCGTCCGCGACCACCACCGCGTCCTCCAGCTCCAGCGCGGACAGCAGCGCGGCGAAGCCGGTGATCTCGCTGCCCTTGTCCGCCACCTTCTGCTGTGCGGCCAGAGTGCCGTCCTGCAGCATCGCCCCGAGCACCATCACCGCCTGCCCGGCCGCGTCCTTGGAGCCCCGCAGGCACTTGCCGTCCACGGCCACCACCCGCGCCTTGTCCTTGTAGACCCGCAGCAGCTCCTCCAGTCCGCCCGGCATGACCGCGTTGACCACGCGGCGGATCGTGTCCGAGCTCGGGGCCGTCACCAGGCCGAAGGCCCCGCTGCGGCGCAGCCCCAGCCGTTCCAGCGTGGCCGGTGGAGCCGTGGCCGCCCACTGGCCCATCGCCCGGAAGGAGTCGAAACGGCAGACCATCGCGCACAACGCGATCAGCAACACCGCGCCGAGCGGGTACTGACGCCCGCGCGGGTCACGCGGATCGCGCAGGTTGTTGACCAGCGCGAACACCCCGGCATCGGGCGACACGCCCGCAGCACACCCCGGACACCTGCAGGACATGGCAGACTCAGGAACCATCGAAGCAGTGATGATGGCGTCGTGGTCCTCCGCTGGGTCTGACCCACATCGAAGCTGACGCCCAAGGGCTGTCATGTCGGAGAACTGTCGACTCGCTGCGGAGGGCCACGACGCACGCGGCCGACCAGGCGATCGTGACCTGATAGCGCCTCTGTGTGTCAAGCGGCCTGAGCGAGGCGGTTCCGTTGATCTCGTTTCATGATCCGGTAGACCACGTTGGACAGCCGTCGCTTCAGGGCCCGGCGGGCCTCCGAAGGCGTCTTCCCCTCGGCGATCTTGCGCAGGTAGTAGTCCTGTCCGCGCCCGCCGTCTCGGATCTGGCAGACGGCGATGGTGTGCAGCACCGAGTTCAGCGCGCGGTTGCCGCCGGTATTGAGCCGGTGGCGGACGTTGTTGCCACTGGAGGCGTCCAGGGGTGCGCTGCCGGTGTAGCTGGCGAAGTGGTGCTCGGTGGGGAACCGGCTGACGTCCCCGATGTGGCCGATGACCTTCGCGGCCAGCACGGTGCCCAGGCCCGGCAGGGTGGTCAGTGTGGTGCGGGTCGCGGCGACGGCCTCGCGCATCTCGGCTTCGTTGTCCTTGACCTGCCGGTCCAGTCTGCGCAGGTCGGCCAGCAGGTCACGGGCTATGTCCCGGCGGCAGTTGTCGGTGGCCGTGACCGGCCGGATGCCCTTCACCAAGGCCGCGGCCTTGTCCGCCGACAGACCGGTGGGTGCTCCGCCGGGCAGAAGATCGCGCAGGACGGCATGCAGCCGGTTGAGAACACGGGTGCGCTCGTGGACTAGGTCGTCCCGCCGCTCGGTCAGCAGCCGCAGGATCGTGGTCTGGTGTTCTTGGACCACGGGCCGCAGGTCGGTGCGGAAGAGAGCGACCTGGGCGACGTGGAGGGCGTCCTTGGCGTCGGTCTTCCGGTCTCCGCCGGTGGCCAGCAGCCGGGCCCGGGCCGACAGGGTCGAGGGCACGTCCACCACGTTCTCGCCGGCGGCGGCCAGCTGCTGGGCGAGGGGGCGGCCCAGGCCGCCGGCGCCCTCGACCGCGAAACGACGGTCGGGCCATTGCTCGCACCAGCGCATCAGCTGGCGGAAGGTTCCGGCGTTGACGACGAATCGGCGCTGGGCCACCTGGTGGCCGGCGGCATCGACGGCGACGGCGGTGTGGGACGACTTGTGGGGATCAACACCGATCAGGATCACAGGCTGCTGCCCTCGCACTCGATGAGACAGGAAAGGGAGTGCGGCGGGCACCCTGACTTGAAGTCACCGTGTCA
>NZ_JBJZOJ010000066.1:0-43613 GCF_047200655.1 Streptomyces sp. MS06 | reverse complement strand
GGTTTTTCCGTCTCTCTGACCACTGACCTGCAGGCATGCAGGAGCGGACCCCGAGATAGGATCTGACGAGTTGGATGCTGCCGAGTGGGGACGACGACGCGTCGCTCCACCTCGTGCAGGGCTTTGACATTACACGGATCGGCAGAGCAGGTGCAAACCGACGAGAGATGTGGTCTAGACCTCTATTCGGTAACATCATGCGTAACCGGTACTACCTATGACATACCCTGCTGCTCAGTCGCCGTCCGGGACCGGTCGCGACGGCCCCGTTCCCGCAGCTCCACCCCCTGGGAGGCTCCCCATGACCACCGTGACGTCCCCGCTGGCAGGACGTGCCATCGGACTGGCAGCCGTGCCGGATCCGGTCTTCTCCGGAGCCATGGTCGGCCCGGGCACCGCGATCGACCCCGAGCGTGAGCCCTCCGAGGCCGTCGCTCCGGTGGACGGAGTGATCGTCTCCCTGCACCCGCACGCCTTCGTCGTCGTCGACGAGAGCGGCCACGGTGTGCTCACCCACCTCGGCATCGACACGGTTCAGCTCAACGGCGAGGGCTTCGAACTCCTCGTGAACAAGGGCGACAGGGTGACGCGCGGCCAGGCCGTCGTCCGCTGGAACCCGGCCGCGGTGGAGGCCGCCGGCAAGTCGGCGGTGTGCCCCGTGGTCGCCCTGGAGGCCACCGCGGACTCCCTCTCCGACCTCCGCGAGGACGGCGACGTGAAGGCCGGCGACAGCCTCTTCGGCTGGAAGTGAGGCCGCCGTCGCCCCATGACGTCGGCGCCGTCGTATGACGGCTGGCAGGACAACCACCGCGGCGGCGGGACCCGCCGCACTATCGGAGACGGGTGAGATGGAGACAACGCTGCAAGGCGTCGGCGTGAGCCACGGCGTGGCGATCGGCGAGGTTCGGCACATGGGAACGGCGGTGCTCGAGCCGCCCGCCAAACAGATCCCGGCCGAGGACGCAAAACGCGAACAGGGCCGTGCCCGCAAGGCCGTGGAGGCCGTGGCGGCCGACCTCACGGCGCGCGGCAACCTGGCCGGCGGCGAGGCCCAGGGGGTCCTGGAGGCCCAGGCCATGATGGCCCGGGACCCGGAACTGATGGCGGACGTGGAGCGGCGCATCGCCGTCGGCAGCACGGCCGAGCGTGCGGTGTACGACGCCTTCGCCGCCTATCGCGAACTGCTGGCCGCCGCGGGTGAGTACCTGGCCGGGCGGGTGGCCGACCTCGACGACGTGCGGAATCGTATCGTCGCCCGTCTGCTGGGCGTTCCCATGCCGGGGGTGCCGGACAGCGACGAGCCCTACGTCCTGGTCGCCCGGGACCTGGCCCCGGCGGACACGGCCCTGCTGGACCCGACGCTGGTCCTCGGCTTCGTGACCGAGGAGGGCGGGCCGACCAGCCACAGTGCCATCCTCGCCCGCGCGCTGGGAGTGCCCGCGGTGGTGGCGCTGCCGGGGGCCGGGGAACTGGCCGAGGGCGCGGTGGTCGCCGTCGACGGCAGCACCGGTGAGGTCTTCGTGCACCCGCGCGAGGAGACGAAGGCGCGGCTGGAGGCGGCTGCGGCCGAGCGCAGGGCGGCGCTGGCGGCCGCGACCGGCCCGGGTGCGACCGCCGACGGGCACAAGGTGCCGCTGCTGGCCAACGTCGGCGGTCCGGCGGACGTGGCGGCCGCGGTCGAGGCGGGTGCCGAGGGAGTGGGCCTGTTCCGCACCGAGTTCCTGTTCCTGGACGACAGCAGGAGCGCGCCTTCCGAGGAGAAGCAGGTCGAGGCCTACCGCCAGGTGCTCGAGGCGTTCCCCGAGGGGCGCGTGGTGGTCCGGGTGCTGGATGCGGGTGCGGACAAGCCGCTGGACTTCCTGACTCCGGCGGACGAGCCGAACCCCGCGCTGGGGGTCCGCGGTCTGCGCACCCTGCTGGACCATCCCGAGGTGCTGCGCACCCAGCTCCGGGCTCTGGCCCGGGCCGCCGAGGGGCTGCCGGTGTACCTCGAGGTCATGGCTCCCATGGTGGCCGACCGAGCCGACGCCAGGTCCTTCGCGGACGCCTGTCGCGAGGCGGGGCTGCAGGCCAAGTTCGGCGCGATGGTGGAGATCCCGTCGGCCGCACTGCGGGCGCGGTCGGTGCTGCAGGAGGTCGAGTTCCTGTCGCTGGGGACCAACGACCTGGCGCAGTACACCTTCGCCGCGGACCGTCAGGTCGGTGCGGTGTCCCGGCTGCAGGACCCGTGGCAGCCGGCGCTGCTCGACCTGGTCGCGCTGTCGGCGGAGGCGGCCAAGGCCGAGGGCAAGAGCTGCGGGGTCTGCGGCGAGGCCGCCTCCGACCCCCTGCTGGCCTGCGTGCTGACCGGTCTGGGGGTCACCTCCCTGTCGATGGGTGCCGCGTCCCTCCCCTATGTGCGGGCCACGTTGGCGAAGTACACGCTGGCCCAGTGCGAGCGGGCGGCCGCCGCGGCCCGTGCCACGGACGGTGCCGAGGAGGCCCGTAAGGCGGCTCACGCCGTGCTGTCCGGCGAGTAGCTCACCGGGGAGTCCCGCCGAGGGGCGCCCCACCTGCGGGAACCGTTCCCGGCGGGTGGGGCGCCCCTCGTGCCGCCGGGGCCGGGGTCCCGGGCCGTCAGTGCCGGTGGCCCGGGGGTGCGTCCTCCGCTCCGAGGTCGGGCGGTTCGCAGTAGTCGACGTCCGACTCCGGTGAGACGAGGTCGCCCGACTCGGCGTCGGTGCAGTAGGCGTCGAAGACCTCGGCGGCGGTGAGGGGGATCAGCGTGCCGTCGCGCAGCCGCCACCCGTGGACGCGGTCGCGGCAGCCGGGGGCGCTGATGCGCATGACGAGTCCCCCGCGGTCACCGGTGGCGACGGCCAGCGCCAGGACCGTGGTGAACGCGACGGCTTCCGCCTCGTCGAGCCGGGTGGCGCCGTCTGCGTCCTCGTCGGCGTGCAGAACGGCGAGGAGAGCCTCCGGCGTGCCGGAGAAGCTGCAGACGAGGTGCCGCCGCCCCGGCGGTGCCGTGTCGAGAACGCGGTCCAGGAGCATGGACGCCCGGCCGAAGGCGGCCCGGCCGATGTCCTCGCCGCAGGTCGCGCAGGGGCCGATATGGGCCAGCAGGGTGGCCGCGTACTCCCAGGTGGCCTGCCGGACGGACTCGTCGACCAGGGCCGGCACCAGCTCGGCGAGTGGCTGTCCCTCGTAGGGGACGGCGCAGCCGGTGGTCGCGAGCCGGGCCGTGAAGCGGGTGCGGTTCGCGGGGAGGTCCGGGTCGAGGCCTTCGTCCGTGCAGAACTCCGCGTACTCCCCGGGGTCGAACAGGGCCACGGTGGTGTGGCCGCCCCGGGCGGCGCGGGTCCGGAGGAACTCTTCCATCTCCCTCAGGTAGGCGGCGTGGTCGTCGAAGGCGAAGGTGCGGTAGCGCCGCATGGCGCGGAAGTCGTGCGCGTCGGTCAGCAGTCCGATGGTGCCGGCCGTCTCACGGCGCAGGACGACCTGTGCGGCCTGGCGGTGGTTGAGCGCCATGGTTCCCCCTGGTTCCGGTGGTCAATGCTCACTCACCGTAACCACGAGCACTGACAGTGGGCCCTGAGCAGGGGGTCTGCGGTCGGCCGGGCCGGGCGCGGGGGCTCCGGCCCGGGTCCGCCCTTCCCGGTCCGGGCCCGCCCCCGTCCCCGGCCGCCCGGCGGGCCTCGACCGTCGCCGTGGCGCGCCGGGCGGAGGGCGGGGTCTCAGCCTCGTTTGCGCGCCAGTTCCTCGTAGAAGTGGAGGAGGCCGAGGTCGTCGATGGAACCGGGGTTGACGGCCTTCTCCAGCGGGGTGCCCTGGAGCAGGCGCTTGACCGGGACCTCGATGCGCTTGCCGGTGAGGGTGTGCGGGACGGCGGGCACCTCGATGATCTCGTCGGGCACGTGGCGCGGCGAGAGCTGCTCGCGGATGGTCAGCCTGATCCGGTCGGTCAGGGCCCGGTCGAGCACGGCGCCCGGGGCGAGCTGCACGAACAGCGGCATCCAGTAGCCGCCGTCGGGCTGTTCGACGCCGATCACCAGTGACTCCCTGACCTCGGGCAGGCGCTCCACCGCCTCGTAGATGTCGGCGGACCCCATGCGGACGCCCTGGCGGTTGAGCGTGGAGTCGGAGCGGCCGTGGATGACGACCGTTCCCCGCCCGGTCACGGTGATCCAGTCGCCGTGGCGCCACACTCCGGGATACGTGTCGAAGTAGCTGTCGTGGTACCGGCTGCCGTCGGGGTCGTTCCAGAAGCGGATCGGCATGGACGGCATGGGGTTGGTGACCACGAGTTCGCCGACCTCGTCCACCAGCGGTCGGCCGTCGGGGTCCCAGGACTGGAGATCGGTGCCGAGGCAGGGCGCCTGCAGCTCACCCACGTACACCGGAAGGGTGGGGACGGCGCCCGCGAAGCAGGAGCACACGTCGGTGCCGCCGCTGACGGAGGCGATCCACAGGTCCTCGCGGACCTCGTCGTGCAGCCAGCGGAAGCCGTCGGGCGGCAGCGGCGAGCCGGTGGTGGCGACGCAGCGCACCCGCGAGAGGTCGAAGTCGCGGGAGGGGTGGACGCCGGCCTTGCGGCAGGCCATGACGTAGGCGGCGGAGGTCCCGTAGAGGGTGGCGCCGGTGCGTTCCGCGACGCGCCACTGGGCGCCGGTGTCCGGGTGGCCGGGGCTGCCGTCGTAGAGGACGACCGTGGTGCCCGTCAGCAGGCCGGAGACGAGGAAGTTCCACATCATCCAGCCGGTGGAGGTGTACCAGAAGAACCGGTCCCCGGGACCGAGGTCGCAGTGCAGGCCGAGCTGTTTGAGGTGCTCGACGAGGATGCCGCCCTGGGACTGGACGATCGCCTTCGGCAGGCCCGTGGTGCCGGAGGAGTACAGCACCCAGAGCGGGTGGTCGAAGGGGACCTGTTCGAAGACCGGCTCGGTGTCCGCGGCGGTCAGCGCCGACCACTCGAGGGCGCCTTCGGGTGCCTCGCCGCCGAGCAGCGGGATGTGCACCACGGCCCGCAGGGTGGGCAGCTCGCGGCGCAGTTCGGCGACCGTGGCGCGGCGGTCGTGCTCCTTGCCGCCGTAGCGGTAGCCGTCGACCGTGAACAGCACCACGGGCTCGACCTGCTGGAAGCGGTCGAGGACGCTGCGGGCGCCGAAGTCGGGGGCGCAGGAGGTCCAGACGCCGCCCACCGCGGCGGTGGCGAGCAGGGCGACGACGGCCTCGGGGATGTTGGGCAGGTAGCCGCTGACCCGGTCGCCGGGCCGTACGCCGAGGGCGCGGAGCTCGGCTGCGAGGGAGCCGACCTGGCGCCGGAGCGCGGACCAGGTCACCGGGCGCGGCCGGTGGGTCTCGTCGACGGCGAGGAGGGCGGGTTCGTCCCCGCGGGTGGCGGCGGCGCGCAGGGCGTGCTCGGCGTAGTTCAGGGTCGCGCCGGGGAACCATTCGGCGCCCGGCATGGTGCGGTCGCCCAGTACCCGGTCGGGGGGCGTGGAGAACTGCACGTCGAACCACTCGGTGACCGCCTTCCAGAAGGTCTCCGGCTCGTCGACGGACCAGCGGTGCAGTGCGGGGTAGCCGCCGTCGGCGGGGGCACCGTGGTGTGCGGCGGCCCAGGTCTGGAAGCGGGTGACCTGTGCCCGGGCGATGTGCTCCGGGCTCGGCTGCCAGAGCGGCTGGGGGTTCTCGGTCGACATGGGGCGGCTCCCG
The DNA here is from genome assembly GCF_047200655.1 of Streptomyces sp. MS06. NCBI lineage: Bacteria > Bacillati > Actinomycetota > Actinomycetes > Kitasatosporales > Streptomycetaceae > Streptomyces > Streptomyces sp. MS06. The sequence continues at coordinate 37,916 of NZ_JBJZOJ010000066.1, read as the reverse complement.
GACTGTGCGCGTCGTGTGCGTCGTCCGCGCACGTGCTGGGGTGTGCGCGTGGCGCGGCTGACACGGACGATGCCATGTGATCGACTCCAGCACCAGGGTGCGGCCACATGGTCCGTGTCGTGGCGGTGTGGTCCCGCACCAGGTGAACGGCAGTTGAACGGGTCACCGGCGTGGACCGGTCAGTGGCAGGGTGAGCAGCATGAACGGTCGGGACCTGGTGCGCTCGGTGAAGGCGGTCGGCTCGGTGGGGAGTGTGCAGGGCCTGCGTACCGTGCGGGCGGCGTGGCGCAGGCGCCGCGCGGACGCCGGCGGGCTGCCGCGGCGGGGTGCGGAACGGGCGCGGGTGCCCGGTGTGGTGCGGGACGCGGAGCCGGGGCCGGGCGGCGGGGTGGTGCTGTTCGACCGCTCCGAGCTGCGCGTCCTCGTCACCGTGCAGGGGGCGGTGTTCTGGGGCTGGGACGGGGCCGGTCCCGAGCCGTCGTACGCGCTGGCGGGCCGCTGCCCGGAGCCGGATCCCCGGGCGGTGCTGGAGCCGGACAAGGACGGCGGCTGGCGGGTGGTGGCCGAGCGGTTCACCGTCGCGGTCTCCCGGCACGGCGCGGTCGAGTTGCGCACCCCGGGCGGTGTGCCGCTGCGCCGGGACGCGCCGCCCCGCTGGTGGGAGCCGGTCGACGGGGGGCCAGGGCGGTGGATGCAGCGCTCGCAGGTCGCGCCGGACGCGCGGTTCTTCGGGCTCGGCGGGCGTGCTGCGGGGCCGCGGCTGCGGGACGGGACGTACCGCCTGTGGAACACCGACCCCGGCGGGTCCTTCGCCCCGGGCGACGACCCCCTGTACATCACCATGCCGGTGCAGATGGTGGTGGCGGACGCGGGGACGCACCTCGTCTTCCACGACTCCTCCTGGGACGGGACGGTGACCCTGCGGGAGGGCGAGGAGGGCGCCGGTTCCGGGCACGACCGGGCCGGCCGCAGCGAGGTGCGGATGGACGGCGGACCGCTGCGCTGCTGGGCAGTGGTGGGCAGCCCGGCGCGGGCGCTGCTCGGCTGGGCCTCGCTGACCGGTGCGCCGGCGCTGCCGCCGGCGTGGGCGCTGGGCCACCATCACGCGCGGTGGGGTTTCGGCACCGAGCGGGAGGTGCGCCGTGTGGTCGCCGGGTACCGGGAGCACGGTCTGCCGTTGGACGCGGTGCATCTGGACATCGACCACTTCGACGCGCACCAGGTGTTCACCGTCGACCGGGAGAGGTTCCCCGATCTGCCGCGGCTCGCCGCCGAGCTGCGCCGGGACGGGATCCGGTTGGTGTCGATCGTCGACCCGGCGGTCAGGGCGGCGGCGGGCAACGCGGTGTACGACAGCGGCAGCGATCTGGACGCGTTCGTCCGGGACGCGGCGGGGCGGGTGGTGGAGGGGGTGGTGTGGCCGGGCGAGTCGGTGTATCCGGACTTCACGCATCCCCGGGTGCGCAAGTGGTGGGGCGGTCTGTACGCGGAGCGGCTGGCGCAGGGGTTCGCGGGCTTCTGGCACGACATGAACGAGCCGACCTCGTTCACCGCGTTCGGCGAGTCGACGCTGCCCCGTTCGGCGCGGCACTGCCTGGACGGCCGGGACGGCGACCACCGTGAGGCGCACAACGTGTACGCGTTGTGCATGGCCCGGGCGGCCTACGAGGGCCTGCGCGAACTGGCGCCGCAGGAGCGTCCGTTCTGCTTCTCGCGAGCGGGGTGGGCGGGCATGCAGCGCTACGGTGGCACCTGGTCGGGTGACGTCTCGACGGGTTGGCCGGGTTTGCGGGCCTCGCTGGCGCTGGTGCTGGGAATGGGGCTGAGCGGGGTTCCGTACTCGGGGCCGGACGTGGGCGGCTTCGACGGCAGTCCCTCGCCGGAGCTGTTCCTGCGCTGGTTCCAGATGGCGGCCTACCTGCCGCTGTTCCGCACGCACTCGAGTCTGGAGGCAGGGCGGCGGGAGCCCTGGGAGTTCGGTCCGGAGGTGCTCCGGCACGCGCGCGGGGCGCTCCTGGAGCGGCGGCGCCTGCTTCCGTACTTCGTGACGTTGGCGCACCTGGCGCGGCGCACGGGGGCGCCGTACGTGCGGCCGCTGTGGTGGCACACCCCTGAGGACCGCGCGCTGCGGGACTGCGACGACGCCTTCCTGCTGGGTGACTGCCTGCTGGTGGCGCCGGTGCTGGCCCCCGGCACGGAGCGGCGTGCGGTGCGGCTGCCGAGGGGGCGGTGGTACGACACGGTGACCGGGCTGCCGCACGACGGTCCGGGGCGGGTCCTCGTCGACGCGCCGGTGGAACGGATCCCGGTGTTCGCGCGCGCGGGTGCGGTCCTGGCGGTGCGGGGGGCGGACGGCGGGCCGGAACTGGAGGCGTGGGCGCCCGCCCGGGGGCGGACCGGGGGCGGGCTGGTGGTCGCGGACGCGGGTGACGGCTGGGACGAACCGGAGATCGAGCGCTATGTCACCCGGTGGGAGGGGCCGCGGGTCGTGGTCGAGCGGCATGGCGAGGACGGCGTGCACGAGCCGTCGCTGCCGGTGCGGTTGCGCGGCGCCGACCAGGCCGGGGATCAGACGTAGCGGCCCTCGAACCAGGCCCGGGCGGCCAGTGTGTGGAGGGGGAAGGCGAGTTCCCCGGGGCGGCGCAGCAGGTGCCAGCCCTCGGTCTCGTCGGTGGGGGCCGAGGCGGGCAGGCCGGCTGCGGGCCGTTCCGGCAGCAGACCGAACAGCAGCAGGTATCCGTCGGAGGAGCTCATGGCGTCGGCGAGCCGGATGTCGCGGGCCGCGGCGTCGATGCCCGTCTCCTCCTTCAGTTCGCGGACGACGGCCTGCCGCCAGTCCTCCCGGTCGTCGACGTAGCCGCCCGGCAGCGCGATGCCCCCGTACGCGGGTGCCACGGTGCGGGTGATGACGACGAGGGCGGTGCCGCGGTCGTCGTACACGGGCTGCAGGGCGACGGCGACCGGCAGCGGGTTGCGGTAGGCGACGGTCCGGCAGCCCGGGCAGGTGCGGGGCCACCCGGTGGCGCCGTCTTCGTAGGGCGCCCCGCAGCTCGAGCAGTGGGAGTCCGGCGCGGAGCGGGCGGCGGTGTGCTGGGTTTCGGACACGCCGCGGACTGTATCCGATCGGGGCGGGGGTGTCCGCCGGACCGGTCGGCCGGCGGACCGTGGGGCGACGCCGCGGAACGGGCGGGGTGGGTCCACGGGGGCACGGCCGGGACGGCTGGGAGAGCCGGGCGCCGGGACCGCCTACGGTGTGTGATCGCCCGGGAATCCTGCGTGAACGTCTCGTGAACTGGGCCCGGGTGGCGGCCGGCGGAACCATCATGCTGCCGTGCGCTCCTGGATGGACACTCTCCGTTTCGCCTTCCAGCCGGTGGTCAACCTGGCCACCGGAGGGGTCGCCGGCCTGGAGGTCCTCGCCCGGCCGGAGACCGGCGACGTCCTGGCCGAGGCCCGCCGCGACGCCCGGCTCGACGCCCGGCTGGCGGTCGCCGCGGTGCGTGCGGCGGTACGCCGCGAGACGCTGCTGCCGCTGCACGTGAACGTGTTCGCCGCCACCCTGGCCGACCTCGGCGGACTGGCCCCGCTGTCCGAGGCGGTGCGCGAGGCCGGGCGGATGCCGTGGGAGGTGACGCTCGATATCGGGCCGCCCTACGCGCACGTACCGCACGGCGGTCTGCTGGAGGCGGTGGCGGTGCTGCGGGACCAGGGTTTCCGGATCGGCGCGGACGGCGTCGGAGACGGCGACGTGCCGCTGCGGCTGCTCACCGATCTTGCGCCGGACCTGGTGAAACTCGATGCCTCGCTGCTGGGGCGGCGGCCCGCGGTGCGGGCCATGCGGACGTTGTGCGAGGAACTGGGGGCGCTGCTGTCCGTCGAGGGCGTGGAGACGGAGAAGCAGTACGCGGCCGCCGTGTCCGCCGGTGCGCAGCTGGCCCAGGGGGACCTGTTCGCGCCTCCCGCGCGGCTGCCGGCGGCGGACGTGTACGTGCCGCCGCGCCTGGCCGGAGTGGTGGCGCGGCCGCGGTCGGGCCCCTCCGTCCGGGAGTTCGTGCGCCCGGCCGCGCTGCTGCCGGTCACCGCCTCGGCCGGGCAGGTGCGGTCGCTGCTGACCGGATCGCCGGAGGTGTCGGGGGTGCTGCTCGTGGACCGGGCCGGTGTGCCGGTCCGGTCGGTGCACCGTTCGCGGTTCCTGCTGTCGATGTCGGCGCGGTACGGGCACGCCCTCTACGCCGACCGGCCCGCCGTGAAACTGGGCGACCCCCCGCGGACGGTGGGCGTCGACGCCACCGCGTGGGAGGTGCTGGACGTGGTGGCCGTCGGCGGGCGGGACCGCACCTCGGACGATGTGGGCGTCGTCGACCGCCGCGGGCGGTGCGTGGGGGTCGTGCGCCTGGCCGACCTGGTGCGGGCACTGGCCGAGAGCAGGGTGGAGGAGGCGGCCGGGCTCAATCCGCTGACCCGGCTGCCGGGCTCCGACACGATCACCGGCGAGGTGGACCGGCGGATCGCCGACGGACGGGCGTTCGCCCTGAGCTGGCTGGACGTCGACCACTTCAAGCAGGTCAACGACGGCGCCGGGTTCGCGGCGGGCGACGAGCTGATCCGTTCGGTGGGGCGAACCCTGCAGTCGGCGGCGTCCGGTTCCGCCAGGGTGGGGCACATCGGCGGTGACGACTTCCTCGTACTGACCGATCCGGAGGGGCTCGGGCCGCTGGCCGCGTCCGTGCTCGACGCCTCCTGGTCGGCGGGGGGACGCCCGGTCACGCTGTCCCTGGCCACGGTGGTGTGCGCGCCGGGCAGCGTGGCGGACCACGGGCAGGCCGCGGCCTGGCTGGCGCCGTTGAAGAAGGCCGCCAAGGCGCTGCGCGGGGGGAGTTGGGTACTGGGGCGGGCGGGACTGTCGGGGCACGAGGTGCTGCGCGGCTCGAGGGCCGCGCCGGTCCGTCCGCAGCCGGCGGTGGCGGAGCCGGGACCCGGCTGAGCCCGCGGGAGGCGTCGACGGCAGCCGGCGGTGGGCCCGGTCGCCGGAGGGGGTGCTCCGGGGTGCCCGGTGCGCGCCGCTGCTCCCCCGGGACGCGTCGCGGACGGGCTGCTCCCCGGGCCGCGTGGACGGGCTGCTCCCCGGGCCGCGTGGACGGGCTGCTCCCCGGGCCGCGTGGACGGGCTGCTCCCCGGGCCGCGTGGACGGGCTGCTCCCCGGGACGCGTCCGGGACGGGCCCTCACTCCGGTCCGGGTCCGGCGAGGTGTGGGGCCGGCGGGCCCGGGTGTCCGGACGTGCCGCGGCCCGTACCCCGGTCGGCGGGGGGTACGGGCCGGGTTCGCGGTCAGGCGCGTACGGGAAGCCGGCGGTCCGCCGGGTACGTCATCGCGTGCTGGACCACGCCGACGAGGAGTTCCTTGACCGACTCCCGCTCCCGGGCGTCGCAGAGGACCAGCGGAACGCCTTCGTCGAGGTCGAGGGCCGCCCGGACGTCTCCGGCCGGGTAGCGGGCCGTTCCCTCGAAGCAGTTGACGCCGACGAGGAAGGGGATGCCGCGGCGCTCGAAGTAGTCGACCGCGGCGAAGCAGTCCTCCAGGCGGCGGGTGTCGGCCAGGACGACGGCGCCGAGCGCGCCTTCGGACAGTTCGTCCCACATGAACCAGAAGCGCTCCTGACCGGGCGTCCCGAACAGGTACAGCACGAGGTCCTCGCGCAGGGTGATGCGGCCGAAGTCCATGGCCACGGTGGTGGTGTGCTTGTCGTCCACACCGCGGGTGTCGTCGACCGGACGCCCCGCCTCGGTGAGGAGTTCCTCGGTGCGCAGCGGCCTGATCTCGCTGACCGAGCCGACCAGGGTGGTCTTGCCCACGCCGAAGCCGCCGGCCACCAGGATCTTGAGGGTTAAGGGGTCGACCGGGGGTTTGCCGCGCTCAGAGCGCCCGAAGATCATCGGTTTCTTCTCCTGCTCGGTGGGGGGTCGGCCGGCGGCGGACCGTAGCCTCCGCCGCCGGGGGTCTCGATGACGAGTACGTCGCCGGGGCGGACGTCCGCGGTGTCGCTGCCGGCGAGCGCGAGCACGGTGCCGTCGGCGCGTTCCACCCGGTTGGCGCCGAGGGCCCCGGGTTCGCCGCCGGCCATGCCGTAGGGGGGTACGCGGCGGTGCTGGGAGAGGGTGGAGACGGTCATCGCCTCCTCGAAGCGGATGCGGCGCACCGCTCCGTCGCCGCCGCGCCACCGTCCGGCTCCGCCGCTTCCGCGGCGGACGGCGAACTCCTCGAGCCGGACCGGCAGACGCCATTCCAGGACCTCGGGGTCGGTGAGCCTGGAGTTGGTCATGTGGGTCTGCACGACGCTCGCGCCGCAGAAGCCGTCGCCCGCGCCGGAGCCGGAGGCGACCGTCTCGTAGTACTGGTGGCGTGCGTTGCCGAAGGTGACGTTGTTCATGGTCCCGGAGCCCTCGGCCTGCACCCCGAGGGCCGCGTACAGGGCGCCGGTCACGGCCTGGGAGGTCTCGACGTTCCCGGCGACGACGGCCGCGGGCGGTTCGGGCGCCAGCATGGAGCGGGGTTCCACGGTGATCCGGAGGGGGCGCAGGCAGCCGTCGTTCAGCGGGATGTCGTCGCCGACGAGGGTGCGGAAGACGTACAGCACGGCGGCGTTGACGACCGAGAACGGCGCGTTGAAGTTGGTGTCCAGCTGGGGCGAGGTGCCGGTGAAGTCGATGTGGGCCGAGCGGTCGGCGCGGTCCACCCGCACCCGGACGCGGATGACGGCGCCGGAGTCGGTCTCGTAGGCGTACGCGCCGTCGTCCAGGGCGTCCACGACCCGGCGTACGGCCTCCTCCGCGTTGTCCTGGACGTGCCTCATGTAGGCCTGCACGACGTCCTGGCCGAACTCCGCGATCATGCGGCGGACCTCGTCCACGCCCTTCTGGTTGGCGGCGATCTGGGCGCGCAGGTCGGCGAGGTTGGTTCCGGGGTTGCGGGAGGGGTGGGGTGCCTCGGTGAGCAGCCGGAGGGTCTCCTCCTCGCGCAGCCGGCCGTTCTCGGTGAGCAGCCAGTTGTCGAAGAGGACGCCTTCCTCCTCGATGCGGCGGCTGTCGGCGGGCATGGAGCCCGGGGCGGTGCCGCCGATCTCGGCGTGGTGGCCGCGGGAGGCGACGTGGAAGAGGACCTGCTCGCCGCCGGTGTCGAAGACGGGGGTGATGACGGTGACGTCGGGCAGGTGGGTGCCGCCGTGGTAAGGGTCGTTGACGGCGTAGGTGTCGCCGGGGCGCATGCGGGGCCCGCGGCGGCGGATGACCTCCTGGACGCTGGTGCCCATGGACCCGAGGTGGACGGGGATGTGGGGGGCGTTGGCCACCAGGTTCCCGTGCGGGTCGAACAGTGCGCAGGAGAAGTCCAGGCGTTCCTTGATGTTGACGGACTGGGCCGTGGACTCCAGTCGGGCGCCCATCTGCTCGGCGATGGACATGAAGAGGTTGTTGAAGACCTCGAGCAGGACGGGGTCGGCGGCCGTGTCGAGGGCGGAACTCCGCGTGGCCGCCACGCGTTCCATGACCAGATGCCCGTCGTCGCGTGGCGCGGCGCGCCAGCCGTCGTCGACGACGGTGGTCGCGCCCGCCTCGGTGATGATCGCGGGTCCGGTGACGGGGTGGCCGGGGGGCAGGTCCTCCCGGCGGTGCAGGGGGACGTCCCGCCAGGCTCCGCCGGTGTGCAGGCGGGCGATGCCGGTTGCGGGGGTGCCGTCCCGGTACGGGGCGAGTGCGGCGAGATCGGGGGGGTCGGTGAGGCCGGTGGCTTCGACGGAGAGTGCCTCGACGACGATCGGGCGGTCGAGGGTGAAGGAGTACGCGGCACGGTGACGCTCCTCGAAGGCGCGCCGCATCGTGTCGGGTTCGGTGAGTTCCACCGGGAGCGCGGTGTCGGTGCCGTCGTAGCGCAGGTGGGCGCGGCGGACGACGCGTACGCGGTCCTCGGGTACGTCCTCGCCGGTGAGTTCGGCGCGTGCGGACTCCTCCAGGCCGTCCGCGGTCCGGTGCACGCCGGGCATGGCGGTGTCGGTGAGGGGCGCCTCGACGGACTGCTCGCGCATGGCGGTGGTGTCGGCGAGGCCGATACCGAGAGCGGACAGCAGACCGGCCATGGGCGGCACGAGCACGGTGCGGATGCCGAGCGAGTCGGCGACACGGCAGGCGTGCTGGCCGCCGGCGCCGCCGAAGGTGGTCAGCGCGTAGCGGGTGACGTCGTGGCCCTTCTGCACGGAGATCCGTTTCACGGCGTTGGCGATGTTGGCGACGGCGATCCGCAGGAATCCCTCGGCGACCTGTTCGGGGGTGCGGTCGTCGCCGGTGGCTCGCCGGATGTCCCGGGCGAGGGCGGCGAAGCGCTGCCGGACCAGGCGGTCGTCCAGTGGCTGGTCGCCGTGCGGCCCGAACACGCGCGGGAAGTGGGCGGGAGGGATCCGGCCGAGCATCACGTTGGCGTCGGTGACAGTGAGCGGACCGCCGTTCCGGTAGCAGGCGGGCCCGGGGGCCGCGCCCGCGGAGTCGGGTCCCACCCGGTAGCGGGAGCCGTCGAAGTGCAGGACGGAGCCGCCGCCGGCGGCGACGGTGTGGATGTCGAGCATCGGTGCGCGCAGCCGGACGCCGGCGATACGGGTGGTGAACACGCGTTCGTACTCGCCGGCGAAGTGGGACACGTCGGTGGAGGTGCCGCCCATGTCGAAGCCGATGACCCGGTCGAAGCCGGCCAGCTGCGACATCCGGGCCATGCCGACGATGCCGCCGGCCGGCCCGGAGAGGATCGCGTCCTTGCCGCGGAACTGTCCGGCCTGTGCGAGGCCGCCGTTGGACTGCATGAACATCAGGCGCACGTCCCGCAGCTCGGCGGCCACGTGGCTCACGTAGCGGCGCAGTACCGGCGACAGGTAGGCGTCGACGACGGCGGTGTCCCCGCGCGGGACGAGCTTCATGAGCGGGCTGACCTCGCTGGACAGCGAGATCTGCGGGAAGCCGATGCGGGCGGCGAGTCGGCCGACGGCCTGTTCGTGCCCGGGGTGGAGGTGGCTGTGCAGGCAGACGACGGCGACGGCGCGGATGCCGTCGCGGTGGGCCCGCCGGAGTTCGCCGGCGAGCGCGTCCAGGTCGGGACGGCGCAGCACGGTGCCGTCGGCGGCGATGCGCTCGTCGACCTCGACGACCCGCTCGTACAGCAGCTCGGGCAGTTCGATACGGCGGGCGAAGATGCTCGGCCGGTTCTGGTAGGCGATGCGCAGGGCGTCGCGGAAGCCGCGGGTGACGACCAGCAGGGTCCGTTCGCCGGTGCGTTCGAGGAGGGCGTTGGTGGCGACGGTGGTGCCCATGCGGACGGCTTCGACAGGCTCGTCGGAGCCGTCCAGCAGGGCGCGGACGCCGGCCACGGCCGCGTCGGAGTAGCGCGCCGGGTCGTCGGACAGCAGCTTGCGGGTCAGCAGGCGGCCGTCGGGGCACCGCGCGACGATGTCGGTGAAGGTGCCGCCCCGGTCGACCCAGAACTGCCAGCCGGTCACGCTCTCACCCCGCTTCCGCGCTGCTCACAGCGCCCGCAGGCCGTTGATCACGTCGCGCAGAATACTCTCGTCCGGCAGTTCGGCGGGAGGCACCGGCCGGTTCACCCGGATGAATCCGCCGTCCACGAGATCACCGATCAGCACCCGGACCACGCCGGTGGGCAGGTCGAACTCGGCGGCGATCTCCGCGACCGACTGCGGTGCCCCCCGGCACAGTTCGACGATGTCCACGTGCTCCGGGGAGAGCGTGGGGTCCGTGTCCGGGTGGTCGGCGTCCGCCTCCGTGACCACCACCGCGATCAGGTCGAGGCGGTGCTGGGCCGCATGGGTGGTGCGGCCGCGCGTCATGGCGTAGGGGCGGACGACCGGACCGGCGTCGTCGTCGAACCAGTGGCTTGCTGCCTGACCGTCTGCGCTCATGCCATCCCACTACCCGCCGGAGGGCAGATCGGTGCGCACAGCGGTGCCCAGATGGACGCCGACCCGCTTCACCAGGAGCGTCATCTCGTACGCGACCTGCCCGATGTCCGCCTCCGCGTCCGACAGGACGGCGAGGCAGCTCCCGTCCCCGGCGGCCGTCACGAAGAGGAACGCCTCGTCGAGTTCCACGACGGTCTGCCGGACGCCGCCCGCATCGAAGTGGCGGCCGACGCCCTTGGCGAGGCTGTGGAATCCGGAGGCGACGGCGGCGAGGTGCTCGCCGTCCTCCCTGGTCAGGTCCTTGGACACACCCGTGGCCAGTCCGTCGCCGGAGAGCACGACGGCCTTGCGGATGCTGGCGACGCGGTCCACCAGATCGTCGAGGAGCCAGTTCAGCTCTCCGTTGCCGGACGTGGCCCGGCCGTCCGTGTTCGCGGTCGTCATTCGTCCCCCTTGGTTGTTTCCTGTGGTGCGGTGCCGCCGGGCGGTTCGTCGCCGGCGGTGTTCTGTTCACGGCCGCGCCGCCAGCCGCGCTGGAGCGAGGCCATACGGGCGCGTACCTCGTCGGCGTCCCGTTCGGCGGACCGCGTCCGCTCCTCGGTGCGCCGCTCCGGCCCGTCCCTGAGCTGCGGGGCCAGGCTGGCCTGCCGCACGCGCCGGGGCAGTGCCCCCGGGCCGCCCTCGGCGGCCTCCGGTGAGGAGCCGGAAGGCCGGGCGGGGCGGTCTCGGCCGGTGGCGGTGGCACCGTCGACGGGCCCGCTCGCCTCCGCCGGGCCCGGCGGCCTGCCCGAACCCGCCGTCCGGCGCGGCTCCGCGTCCCCCGCCGGCGGTTCTGCGGCGGCGGGGCGGTCCGCGGAGGCGGGGCCGGTGGTGTCCGGGAGGGCCGGCGCGGTCCGGGTGCGCCGCGGCAGCGCCGGGAGCTCGTCCGACCGGCCGGACCGGTCCCCGGCGGAGTCCTGCGGGACGTGGGCGCCGGCGGGGTGGTGGGCCTCCGGGCCGGTGCCGCGCCGCAGCGGCGCGCCGGACCCGCGGCGGGCCGGCAACGGTGCCGGGCCCTCCTGCGCCGACCGGGGCGCGGAGCGGTCCGGGACCCGGCCGTCCAGCTCCTCGCGTCCGCTCCGCTGTTCGGCGACCGGGCGGCCGTGCGAGCTGACCAGCTTGGGGGTGCGGCGGCGGGGCACTGCGGCGGGGGCACCGTGCCCCTCGTCCGCGTCCGCCTGGTCCGGGCGGTCGTCGCGCCTCTTGCGCTCCTTGCGGTCCCTGCGGTTCTTGCGGTCCGCGCCGCCGGGGAAGGACCGGGGCCGCTGGTCCGCGGCTCCGGGTGCCGCATCCTCGACGCCGGCGAGGGGGCGTCGGAACAGGCCGTCGCCCTCGTCGTTCCGGTGGTCCGCGTGCCCCACGTGCTCCTCCCGCTCGACGACGGAGGCGAAGTCGGTGAACGCGTCCAGGTCGACGGGGGCCTCCAACTCCACCGGTCCGTCGAGCAGCGAGGCGGGCAGTCCGGCCTGCGGTACGGGGACCCGGGACAACGGGGTGCGCCGGCTGTCGCCGGGCGTCCTCTCCCTGAGGGGCGTGGGCCGGTCGAGGCGGAAGCCGATGCCGTTGGTGTCGGGCACGTCGTCGGTCAGCACCGTCTCCGGGACGAAGACGACCGCGGTCGTGCCGCCGTACGGCGACGGCTGCAGGGACACCCTGACGCTCTGCCGCCGGGCGAGTCGGCTGACCACGAACAGGCCGAGCCGGTCGGTGTCGGACAGTTCGAACTCGGGTGTCTCGGCGAGCCGGAGGTTGGCGTCGAGCAGTGCCTCGGCGGACATGCCCAGTCCCCGGTCGTGGATCTCCAGCGTGAAGCCGTTGGCGACCCGTTCGCCGACCACCTGGACGGCGGTGTGCGGCGGGGAGAAGACGGTGGCGTTCTCCAGCAGTTCGGCCACGAGGTGGGTGAGGTCCGCGACGGCGGGTCCGGCCACGGCGACCCGCGGCAGCCGGCGGACCTCGACGCGCTCGTAGTCCTCGACCTCGGCGACGGCGGCCCGCACGACGTCCATGAGCTGGATGGATCTGCGCCACTGGCGGGAGGGCGCGGCGCCGGACAGGATCACCAGCCCCTCGGCGTGCCTGCGCATGCGGGTGGTCAGGTGGTCGAGGCGGAACAGGTCGGCGAGTTCCTCGGTGTCCTCGGTACGGCGTTCCATCGCGTCGAGCAGGGTGAGCTGCTTATGCAGCAGCACCTGGCTGCGCCGGGCGAGGTTGACGAAGACCTCCGAGACGCCGGAGCGCAGTTCGGCCTGCTTGACGGCGGCCTCCACCGCCGCCCGCTGCAGGGTGTTGAGTGCCTGGCCGACTTCGCCGATCTCGTTCCTGTCGTACTCCAGGCGCGGGACCTCGGTCTCGACGTCGACCTGTTCGCCCGCGGACAGCCGGCGCATCACACTCGGCAGGCGCACCCCGGACGCCTCGTGCGCCTCCAGGCGCAGCTGCCGCAGATCGCGGACGAGGCCGCGGCCGATGCGCACGGAGACGACGAGCGACAGCAGCAGGGCGACCAGTCCGAGGACGCCGGCGACGACCACCTCCAGGATGACGCCCCTCGCCACCGGGCGGGCACGGTCCTGGTAGCGGCCCTCGGCACGGTCGCCCAGGCCGGCCAGTTCCTTGAGCGCGGTCCCGGCCGCGGTGTCCCAGTTCCGGGCGCTGACGCCGCGGGGCGTGGCCCCGGGTTCCGTGCCGGCGACGGTCCGTTCGGCAGAGCGCAGCGGCGCGGTGGTGGCGTTCCTCCAGAAGCGCTCGTAGCGTTCGCGTTCCGGGGCCGGCAGTTGCGGAAGGCTCAGGTCGTACACCGCGGCGCGCTGGGCCACGAGATCGGAGACATGGCGTGTCTCGGTGCGGGTGACACTGCCGACCACCAGTGCGGAGCCCAGCAGGGCGTCCTCCCGGGAGAGCAGTTCGCGGGCCCGGTCGACGCTGACGAGCGCCCGGTACTCCTTGTCCAGTTCGGCGTCGTCGACCACTTCCAGGCTGGACAGAAGCGTGTAGCAGGGGTCGACCAGCCGGTTGTAGAGGTCGAGGGCCTGCGCCCGGGTGACGGTGCGGTCCTCCACTCCGCGGCGCAGCGAGGCGAGACCGTCGAGGGCGTCCAGGACGGCGTTCAGTCCCTCCGCGTCGTCCTCGTCGACGGCGTCCTGCAGCCCCGAGCCGGCGGCGTTGCGGCGGATCTCGGCGACGACCGTGTCGGTGGCCGCCCGGGTGCGGCGGAGGGCGGAGAGCGCTTCGGAGGCCCGCGGGTCGGCGAGGTAGACCAGGGACTGGCGGCGCTCCTGCTGCAGGACGCGCACCGTGTCCTCGACGGGGTAGCCGACCTTCTCCACCACGGACGACTGCTGGAACAGCCGGCCCGCCTCGCGTCCGGTGAGCACGGTGGCGTAGGCCCAGATCGCGGTCAGCGACACCAGCGGCACCAGCAGCAACGCCACGATCTTCCGGCGGATCGACTTTCCGCGAAAGCGCATGGCCTCCCCCAGATCGCACGCCCGCCGGCCGGGGGCACGCACATGTGCGTCAACAAACGGCGCGAGCCTACTACCGACGAGCGGGGAACTCGAAGAGCCGTCCGACGCCTGAACTTCCGTACTGGCCTGGGGGCAGGGGGAGTTGTCCGGGCATTGCGGGAGATTGCCTCCCCGACTCTCCGGTCCGCACGGTCCGGGACCGGCGCAGGATGGCGGGCCGACTGGCCGGATTCTTTCGCCGGACCGGGGAATCTTCCCGGCGTGCGGTTCGTCCTTCCCTTCGGGACATGGAACCGGAATGCCCGGCAGGAGCCGCATTCCGGTTCCGACGGAATGAACCGGCCCAATCCGGGCAGCCAAGGGGGACGGGGGCCTTCCGGTATGGCAGGGAGCGGTGGGACGGCAGTGGGGAGAGGGGCATGGTGACGGGCGCGAGGGAGCGGTACCGGGAGCCCGAGGGCCGGTGGACCGCACGCCCGGCGGCGCAGCGACACCACGGGGAGCCGGAACGCGGCGGCGCGGGAACGCGGTGGCGCGCGTCGGGCGGCGGACCGCGCGGCGGTGCGCCCGCCCGGCCGCTGTGGATCGAGGAGCCCGCGCCGCGCCGGCGCATGCCGGACCCCGTGCGCACGGCGGCCGTACGGGCGGTGCTCATCGCGTCCCTGACGCTGGTGCAGGCGATGGTCGCCGTCCTGTGCACCCTGGCCGGCTCCTGGCTGGCCTTCCCGATGGTGCTCGGCGGTATCGCCGGCACGGTGGTGGCCACCTGGGGCGTTCTGGACGTCTGGGTGACCCGGCAGGTGTGGAACCAGCGCAACGGGGTCGTGTCGACGCCCAGCAGCACCGCGCGTGCGCTGCGCCGGGAGCGGCGCAGGGCCCGCCGGCGGGCGCGGGTGGCCGAGCGGGAGCGGGAGCGGATACGCCGGCGGGCCGGCCGCGGACGTCTCTCCCATCCGTGATGCGGGCGCCCCGTCCGTGATGCGGGCGGAGCGCGGTACGGGCCGCCGGAGGGCGGCGTACGGCGCTCCGCTTCCGCTACGGCTGCACGGCTCCACGGCTCCCGAACCGCGCCGCCCGTCGGGCGCTGCGCGCCGGGACCGCCCGCGCTACGGGGCGGCCGCCACGGGCCGCTTGAACATCCGGGTCGCCGTGATCTCGCTGTGCGCCGCCTCGTCGGCGGACGTCTCCCGCGGCAGTCCGGGCCTCAGGTGCTCCTCCACGCTGATGTACTTGAGCCCCGCACGCAGGTCGGCGTCGTTGCGCAGTCTGATGACCAGGGGGAACTCCGCCAGCGCCGTCGTGTCGAAGAGGCCGGTGGTGTAGAGCAGTTGGACTCCGAGGGCGTCCGACACCGCCCGCTGGAGTTCGAGCAGGTAGGTGGCGTTGGCACGGCCGATCGGGTTGTCCAGGAAGAGGGTTCCGGCGTGCCGGTGCCGGTCCCGGCCGCGGTCGTTGGAGCGCAGGGCGGCCATCGTGCAGTACAGGGCGATCGCCGCGGTGAGCAGCTGCCCGCCGGAGAACACATCGCCCATCTGCCCCACGGGAACGCGCTCGGCACGAAGCACGGCGTCCGGTTTGAGGATCTCCACGGCGACGCCCTTGGGCTGGAGGGCGGCCCCGACCCCCCTCAGCAGCAGGGACATTCCGTCGCGCCGCAGGTCGGAGTTCTTCTTCACGGCGGCGCGGGTGGCCTCGTCGATGACCTCGCCGAGACGTTCGGTGAGGGTCGCCTGGTCCGGCTCCTCGAAGCGGATGCGCAGGAACTCCTGTCCCGACCACTCGCCGAGACCCTCGGGCAGGCGGGACAGCCGCTGCGCGGAGCGCAGGGTGGCCAGTGCCGACTCCACGAGACCGCGCAGCCGGTCCACGATCGAGTCGCGGTTGCGTTCCAGCTGGGCCAGTTCGTCGCCGAGCACCCGAAGCCGGGGCGCGAAGGCATCGGCCCAGTCGCGGGCGTGCTCGGGCAGCGCGGACGCGGGCAGTTCGCGGATCTGCTGCCGGGCGGGGGTGCGCACCTGCTCGTAGCGGGTGGAGTTGGCGTGTCGGACGAGTACGTCGGAGGCCTCGCGCACGGCGGCCTCGGCGGCGGACAGGTCGGCGGCACACCCCCGCAGCGAGCGGCGGGCCTCCCCCGCGGACCGGCGGGCCTCCTCCAGCGTGCCCGGGTACGGATCCACGTCCTCCCGCTCGTCCTCGGACGGGTGTTCCCGCAGCAGGTCGCGGAGGAGCGCGGCGGTCTCGTCGAACCCGCCGGCGGCGTCCTCGGCCAGGCGGTGGGTCTGCAGAAGTTCGGCGTGCGCCTCCCGGGCTCCGGCCAGGGCTTCGGTGCGGGAGGTGAGTTCGGCGGTGGCCGTGCGCAGCAGCTCCTGTGCGTGCTCGGCGTCCCGGGGCTCCCCGTCCTGGGGCAGCTCGGTGTGCGCCGCACCGTCCTCGGGGGCGTGCCGCTCGGCCTCGCCGCGCAGCCTGCCGAGTTGCTCGCTGGCGTGCGACATGCGCGTCTCCAGCAGCTGCACCAGTTCCTCCGCGCGGGCGGCGGCAGCCTGCCGGGACGGGCCGTCGGCGCCGTCCGGGGAGGCGAGGAGGTGCTCCGCGCGGGTGCGGACCCGATTGCTGAGCCGGTCCAGCTCGGACCGGGCGGCACTCTCGTCGCTCTCCGCGCGGGCCTGCTCCGCGCGCAGGTCCGCGCCGACGCCGACCTTCTCGTACACCTGAGAGGCGGCCCGGTAGGCCTCCCGCAGCGCCGGTAGGTACCCCTCGGGTGCGCCGTCACCCTGCTCTCGCGCGGTCTCCGGCACGTCGTCGGGGGCGCCGGCGATCTCGGCGCGCTCCGCCCGCAGTGCGCGGGCGGTGCGCCGGGCGTCGTCCGCGGCGCGCTGTGCGGCGCGGCGGTCCTCGTCGGCGGCCCGGGCGCGTTCCCGGCAGGTCTGCGCGCGGGCCTCGGACTCGGCCGACTCGTCGGCGAGTTCGCGCGTCCTGGCCTGCCAGCCGGCCCGCTCGCGGAGCCGGAAGGCGAGGCCGGCCAGTGCGTCCGCGGCACGTCGGGCCCGCTGGGCGGCCTCCTGCCGCTCGTCGCGGACCCGGGCTGCCTCGGCGGAGGCTTCCTCCAGCTCGGCCCGGGCGGTGCGCGCCTCGGTCAGTTCGGCATCGGCCTCCTCGGCGAAGCCGCGGGCCTGCCGAGCGGCCTCGGCCAGTTCGGCCAGCCGTCCGGCGGGGCAGCCGGTGCGCCAGGAGGCGAGCCGTGCGGCGAGCTCCCGGTCCTTGCCGAGTCGGGCCGCGAGCGCCCGGATGTCCTCGTCGCGGTCGGCGGCCCGGGCGCGCAGCGCCTGCCGCTCCTCGTCGGCGGCGTGCTCGTCGTGCATGGCCGGGTTCGGCGGTACGAGGAAGACCGCGTCGCTGTCCCCGGTGGGCGCCGGGGCGAGGAGGGCGGCGGCGGTGCCGACCGCGACGGCGGACCGGGGCAGCAGCGCGGCCTCGCCCAGCGCCTCGCGGGCACGGACATGGGCGTCCGGGTCGGTGATGATCACCCCGTCGACCAGTTCCGGCCGGGCCGCCAGGACTCGCGCGTGGTCGGCCGGGTCGACGGCCTGCGCCAGGTAGCGCCAGCCGGGCAGGGCGGGGATGCCGTGCTCGCCGAGGAACTCCACGGTGGCCAGCACGTCGGGGCCTGCGGGCAGCAGCCCGCCGTCGCCGAGCGCGCCCAGGATGCGGGCGTCGTCGGCGGCGGCCGTCCGGAGTTCGAAGAGCTGGCGTTCGGCGGAGGAGACGGCGTCGTCGAGGACTTCGCGGAGTTCGTCGGCGAAGCGGTCCAGTCCCTCGGGGTCGAGGACACCGCTGCCGTCGCCGGGCTGCGACCGCCGGGGCTGCGGGATCACGGACGTGCGGTCGGCGAGGCCCAGCAGGTCCGCGAGGCGTTCCTCGCGGGCCAGGGCGCCGGCGGTGCGGCGTTCGGCGTCGTGCAGGCGCTCGGCCGCCGCGGCGGCGTCCGCGGCCCGCGCCGCGGTCAGTTCGGCGCGGGACTCCGCGGAAGCCGCCTCGCGGGCGTGCTCGGTGGCTCGGCGTGAGGCCTCCCGTGCCGCGTCCCAGGCCTCGACGGCGCTCTTCTCCGCATCGCTGGCCGCGAGCGCCGCCCGGGCCGGGTCGGCGTCGGGTGTGCTGTCGTCCAGCCAGCCCGCGCGCACCGCCTCGGCGGTCTCCTGCTCGACCTCGGCGAGGCGCTGGCGCAGGTGCCCGGCCTCGCTGCGGGCGCGCTGGGCCTCGGTGGCGGCGGTGGTGGAGTCCTGGTGGGCCGCCTCGCCGGCCTGCTGCAGCGCGGCCGAACGTGCTTCCTCCTCGTTGGCGAGGCGCTCGGCGCCGTCGGCGGCCGCGTGCAGCGCGCGGACGAGGTCGGTGGCGGCCCGGGTCCTTGCGGCGAGGGCGGGCGCCGCGTCGCGTTCGGCCTCCTGGATCGCGGTGGACACCCGGGCGACGCGGTCCGCGGCGGCACGGTGGCGGAGCACGGCCTCGGCGGCCTGCCACGCGGAGTGCAGGGTGCGCGCGTCGGCCAGTTCGCGCTTCTGGGCGGCGGCGGACTTCTCCGCCGCGGAGAGCGCCAGCGAAGCGTGCCGGTAGGCCAGTTCGGCGGCGATCAGGGCGCTGCGCTCGCGGGCACCCTCACAGTGGGTGACGGCGTAGGCGGCGGCGGTGACCCGCTGGGCGAGGTCGGTGGCGCGGTGGCGCTCCCGCACCGCCCGCGCGGACAGCCTGCGGGCCAGGGTGCGGGTGCGGCGCTCGGCCCCGGTGTGGATCTCCCGGGCGCGGGCGCGGGCCTCGGCGGCTTCGACGATCCGGCCGAGCAGGTCGACCGAGCCGGCGGTGAAGTCGCGTTCGGCGATGAGTTCGGCGCGCCGGCCGAGCTTGTGACCGAAGCCGCTGACCAGGTCCGCGAGGCCGTCGGTGTCGCGGGTGTCGGTGACGGCGCGCAGCAGCAGGTCGGTGAAGTCCGCGTCCTTCTTGACGGCGAACAGGCCGGCGGCCTCGCCCTCGTCGGCGTTCATCTCCCGCTGGTAGCGGAAGAGTTCGGGGTCCAGGCCGAGGTCGCCCAGGTGTTCGGTCCAGCGTTCGTGGATGTCCTCCCAGTGCACTTCCAGGTACGGGTAGGTCTTGACGGCCTCGGTGAGCGCGTCCCGGAAGCCCTTCATGGTGCGGCGCCTGCCCTGCGCGCCGGAGACGCCCTCGACGGGCGGCCGCACGGAGGTCGCCTCGGCGACCGGCAGGTTGTCCAGGGTCAGCCCGGGTCCGGGCCGGAAGGAGTACCAGGCCTCGGCGAACTTCCGCGGGTCGTTGGACACCTGGCGGCCGCGCCACTCGCTGACCTTGCCGACCACCACGCACTCGCCGGTCTGCACGTGCTGCCATTCCAGGGCCACGTGCCCGCAGTCGTCGGCGAGCAGGAACTTGCGCAGCACGCCGGAGCTGGCGCCGCCGAGGGTGTTGCGGTGGCCCGGCAGCATCACCGAGAAGATCAGCTTGAGCAGGACTGACTTGCCGCCGCCGTTCTCCAGGAAGAGCACCCCGGCCGGGGCGGGCCGGCGCGGCGGGCCGACGGGCTCCTCCTCGAAGAACTCCGCCTGCGCGGGCGCGGGGTCGGGCACGGGCTCGCCCACGCCACGCAGGTCAAGCACGGTGTCGGCGTAGCGGGCACCGGCGGGACCGATGGAGTAGAGGCGGACCCGGGACAGCTCGTACATGGCGGACTCTCGTCAGTCTTCGGAGAAGGTGCGGTGCGGTGGTTCGCCCGGGGGCCGGGGCCCGGGCGGTCAGGAGTGGAACGGCAGCCCGGCGTCGGCCACCAGGTCGAGGTCGTCGGCCCCGTCGGCGGGCAGCAGGGTCGCCGTACCGTCGGTGACCGGGACGACGCCCAGTTCGAGCAGTTCGGCCAGGGCGGCGCTGCCGGCCATGTCGCGGACCTGGAGTTGGTAGCGGGCCGTGGTGCGGTAGGTGCCGCCGTGGTCGTCGCCGGTGCGCTGCAGGAAACCGGAGTCGGTGAGGAAGGCGGCGGCCTTGCCGACGATGCCGGTGGTGGAGCCGGCCAGGCGGCGGGCGTCCTTGGTGGCACCGGTGGCGCTGCGGCGGACCCAGATCCGCCAGGCCGCCTCCAGCCCCGGCGCTCCGGTGGCCGGGTCGGTGTTCTCGCCCTGTTCCTCGGCGCGCTCCTCCAGCCGGCGGCAGGCCTGGCGTACGAAGGCGTCGACGCCGTTGACGGTGACCCGGCCGATGTAGCCGTCGTCGGCGAGGTCCTCCGGGCGCGGGAAGGCGAGGGCGGCGACGGCGAGATGGGCGAGGCCGTGCAGGAAGCGGTCTGCGGAGTCGGCGGACGTGCGACGCGCGTAGTCGCCCATGCGGACGGCGAACACGGAGTCCTCGGCGGCCGTCACGGCCATGCCGGCCCGCGGGGACACCTCCAGGACGACCAGGCCGAGGCCGGCGGCGACGGCGTCCGCGAGCCGGGCGAAGGGCGGGTCCTCGCGGTGGCGGCGCAGCAGTTCGGCGTACTCCTGGTCGCGGGCGGGCTGGAGCTTGGGCTGCAGGCCGAAGGCGACGAGCCGCGCGGCGTCGGCGGCGTCGGCGGGCGTGACGGAGGCGGTCGCCGGCGGGGCGGCCTCCGGTTCACTCCACTCGGCGTCGGTCACGGTCGGGGCTCCTTGTCGCGGTGGTGCTCACTCATGGTCGCGGTGTCGCTCACTCGTGGGGGTCTTCTGCGGTCTCATGCGGTGTCCGTCCGGTCGGCCGCCATCCCGGCGGCGTCCAGCAGCGCGGTGCCTACTATCAGGTCGGCACCGCCGAACTCGGGATCGTCCAGCTCGGTCCCGTCGTCCACGGCGAACAGCAGCTTCCCCTCGCCCTGCCGGTAGGCGGTCCCCACCGGCGGACTGGCGGCGTGCACGGCGAGCAGGGCGAGCAGGTACGGCAGGTCGGGATCCTTGCGGCGGGCCTCGGCGAGCAGGCCGGACAGTCGGCGCGGGGCGTCCGCGGGCAGGTCGAGCAGCGCCCGGGCGGCGGCCAGTTGCTCCTCGCTGAAGCGGCTGTCGTCGGGCGTGGCGACGAGGTCCGGTTCGGGCATCTCGGCGCCGAGGTGCTCGCGCTCGACGGGCGGGGTGAGCAGGAGGTCGACGAGGTCGGCGAGCCGTACGGACACGGGGGTGCGCAGGCCGGTCGCGTGTGTGAACCAGGCGTCGGTGACCCGGGTCGCCTGTTCCAGCGGGAGCGGCAGGGCCGGTGCGAGGAGGTGGCCGTACAGGTCCGTGCCCGAGGTCGCCGCGGGCGTGGCGAAGGCCTGCCGGTCCTGCTCGGCGCGGAACAGGGGGCCGGCCTCCAGCAGGCGGGACTGCAGCTGCGTGTGGCGGCGGATGCAGTCCTTGACGATGTCCACCAGTTCGGCGGCTCGCCGCTTGTGCCCCGGGTCCTCGGTCTCGTCGCGGGCCTTGCGGATGTTGGTGAGGATCGCGTTCTCGTGGCGGTAGCGGTCGGCCACGTGGTCGAGCGCCTCGGCGATCATGTCGGGCACGGTGCTGAGCCAGTCCACCGCGCGGACGTTGCGGCGGGTGGCCTCCAGGGCTCTGCGCAGTGTCTCCGAGTACTGCACGGTGCGGTAGCGGGCCTGCTCGGCGGCGAGTTGCGCGTCGGCCAGCCGGCCGCGGCTGATCAGCACCTCGAGTTTGACCTCGGCGGCGATCTGCGCGCTGGTGACGTCGGTGTCGAGGGCGCCGACCAGGACGTTGACCGCCTCGTCGGTGGTGCGGAGGTAGACCGATCCGCCCGGTCCCGGCACCTCCTCGATCAGCTTGAAGTCGTAGTCGCGGCGGACGTACGAGCCGTCGGCCGCGAACGTGCCGTACACGGCGCGGAAGCCTCGGTCGACGCTGCCGACGTTGATCAGGTTCTCCAGGACCCAGCGGGCCACGCGTTCGTGCTCGGCGACCGGGCGGCGGGACGCCTGGGCGGCGATGCGCGGCAGCAGCCGGGCCACTATCTGGTCGTGGTCGGCGCCGGTGTCGAAGTCCATGTTGAGGGTGACCAGGTCGATCGCGGCCAGCGCGAGCTCCGCCATGCCGTACACCGAGTACTCGCCGGCGAGGTTGGCCTTGCGGGCGTCGAGGTCGTGGATCGGAGCCGTGCAGGCGAGCGCGCGCAGCCGCCGCGCCAGCCCCTCGTCGGCGGCCGGCCCCGGCGCGGGGCGCGGCCCCGCGCTGAGCTGGGGCGGACTGCTGTCCGTCGATGCAGGCGAAGTCACGGTGCACAGACTAGGTCCTCCGTCCGACAACGACCCAAACGGCGCGGATCGGCCCCCTGTGGGCGGGGGCCGCGGCCGGCCGGCGCCGCGGTCCGCGCACCCGCGGGAGATGCGGCCCCCTCCCGCGGGTGCGCGGCGGGCCCGTACACTGCGGCGACCTCTCGGGGTCCGCGCCGACGACCTCGGCCCGGCCCCGGCAGACCCCGTGCACCCCGTGCATCCCGTGCACCCCGTGCACCCCGTGCATCCCGTGCATCCCCGGGGACGTCGCACCGGACGGCACCCGGCGTTCCGGACGGGCGCACGAAGCCGCGGATCCTCGGACCCGCAGGCGGCGAACCGCAGGCGGCGTACGGATCACCGGCCGCGGGCCCGCGGTCACAGGCCGGCCGGCCCGTCGCGGCCGCGCCGCGCCGGAGGTCCCCACCGGCGCCCGCACCGAGAAGTACCGCGCCCTGACGCGGTGCGGCCGACGTGCCGTGGCGGGCGTGCCACGGCCGGAGAAGGAGGCAGCCCTGAGCAGCGACCATCGAGCAGCCACCCCGTCGATCGACCTGAACGCCGATCTCGGCGAGGGCTTCGGACGCTGGCGGCTGACCGACGACGAGCAGTTGCTGTCCGTCGTCACCAGCGCCAACGTGGCCTGCGGATTCCACGCGGGGGACGCGTCCACCATGCGGCGCGTGTGCGAGCTGGCGGCCGGCCGCGGGGTGCGCGTCGGCGCGCAGGTCTCCTACCGCGACCTGGCGGGGTTCGGGCGGCGCGCCATGGACGTGCCGCCCGCCGAACTGGCCGCCGAGGTGGCGTACCAGATCGGCGCGCTGGAGGTCTTCGCGCGCGCGGCGGGCACCCGCGTGGCGTACGTCAAGCCGCACGGGGCGCTCTACCACCGCGTGGTCGGCGACGAGGAGCAGGCCGGGGCGGTGGTGGACGGGATCCTGCTCGCCGACGCTGCGCTGCCCGTGCTGGGACTGCCCGGCTCGCGGCTGCTGGAACTGGCGGCCAAGGCCGGGCTGCCGGTCGTCCCGGAGGCGTTCGCGGACCGTGCGTACACCGAGCGGGGCACGCTGGTGCCGCGTGACCGGCGGGGCGCGCTCGTGACCGATCCCGAGGCGGTGGTGGAGCGCTCGGTGAGCCTGGCCCGGTTCGGGGCGGTCACCGCGCACTGCGGGGCGACGATCGCGGTGCGCGCGCGTTCCCTGTGCCTGCACGGGGACACTCCGGGCGCGGTGGAACTGGCCCGCCGGGTCCGGGCCAGGCTGGAGGCCTCGGGCCTGCGGGTGGAGGCCTTCGCATGAGGGTGCTGCCGGTCGGCGACGACGCGCTGCTGGTCGAGGTGTCCTCCCCGGCCCGGGCCGAGGCTCTGCACGCCGAACTGCTGCGTCGGCGCGCGGCGGGCCTGCTCACCGCCGGGGAGATCGTGCCCGGGGCCCGCACCGTGCTCCTGGACGGCGTCGCCGATCCGGCGCGGCTCACCGCGGAGCTGACCGCGGTCCGGATCCCGCCGGCGCCGGGGCGTTCACCGGAGGCGGTGCGGCTACCGGTGCGGTACGACGGTCCCGACCTGGCCGACGTCGCCGCCCACTGGGGCGTCGCCGAGCGGGAGGTGGCGGACATCCACGCGGCCACCGACTTCCGCGTCGCCTTCTGCGGCTTCGCCCCCGGCTTCGGCTACCTCACCGGCCTCCCGGCGCGGTACGCGGTGCCGCGCCGGGACACCCCGCGCACCGCGGTCCCGGCCGGCGCGGTCGCGCTCGCGGGTCCGTACACGGGCGTGTACCCGAGTGCCTCGCCGGGCGGCTGGCAGCTGATCGGTTCGACCGACGCGGTGCTGTGGGACCAGGCACGGGTGCCCGCCGCGCTGCTGGCGCCGGGCACGCGGGTCCGCTTCGTCCCGGTGGGCGGCGACCTGCCGGGCGGCTCGCGGACGGGGGCGGTGTGACGGACCGTGCGCTCGCGGTGGTGCGGGCCGGTGCGCTGACCACCGTGCAGGACCGCGGACGGCGGGGGCACGCCCATCTCGGGGTGCCCCGCTCCGGCGCGCTGGACGGGCCCGCGGCGGCGCTCGCCAACCGGCTGGCCGGCAACTCCGCCGACGCGGCGGTCCTGGAGACCACGCTCAGCGGCTGCGCCGTGCGTCCGCGTTCGCCGGTCACCGCGGCGGTGACCGGCGCCCCCTGCCCCGTCACCGTGGACGGCCGGCCGGCCGCCTGGGGCGCCCCCGTGCGGGTGCCCGCCGGGGCGGTGCTGGACGTGGGGGCCGCTGTACGCGGTGTACGCAGCTACCTCGCCGTCTTGGGCGGAGTCGCCGTGGAGCCGGTGCTCGGCAGCCGCTCCACCGACCTGCTGTCCGGGCTCGGCCCGGCACCGCTCGTGGACGGGGCGGTGCTGCCGCTCGGGCCCGAGGACGGACGGCGGGGCGTGCCCGTGGACGCCGCCCCGCAGCCGGGGCCTGCGGACACGCTGGTGCTGCGGGTGACGCTGGGGCCGCGCGACGGGTGGTTCGAGCCCGCGACGGTCCGGGAGTTCCTTTCACGGGCGTATCTGGTGTCCGCGGCGAGCAACCGGGTCGGGCTGCGCACCGAGGGGCGGGGCCTGCGCCGCGCCCGCGCGGGCGAACTCGCCAGCGAGGGCATGGTGCTGGGTGCCGTGCAGGTGCCGCCGGACGGCAGGCCCGTCGTCTTCCTGCACGACCACCCGACCACCGGTGGTTACCCGGTGGTCGGCGTGGTCCGCGCCGCCGACCTCCCGGCTGCCGCGCAGGCGGTGCCGGGCACCCCGGTGCGTTTCGTGCCGGTACGGCGCCGATGACGGCGTGGCGCGGCCCGTGCCGCCGGTTCGCCCCCGGGGCACCGGCTCGCCCCCGGGGCACCAGGGCAGCGGGGCGCGGTCGGTGCCGCCGTCCTGCCGCGCCGGCGGCGGGGGCCGGGCTCGCGAGCCGCGCGGTGCCGGTGGTCCGCCACCCGGGACCCGCCCGCGGCCCCGACCCCGAACCGCGGAGGTCTCTCAGCCGCTCCCCGTCCGCACCCCATCCGCCGCCTGCACCTCGTCCACCGCCCCCACGATCGCCACCGCCGCCGAAGGTTCCCCGACCGCCAGCGCCGCCAGGGCCGAGGAGACCGCGGCCGAGGCCCGCAGGTCCAGGAGGGCGCTGCTGCCGCGGGCCCGGTGCCGCAGCTCCTCGGCGGCCAGGGCGAGCAGTTGGGGCAGCAGGTCGGCGCACCTCCGGGCCACCCAGCCGACGCCGGCGGTGGCCAGCCACCGCAGGTCGGCGCTCTTCGTGGGAGCCGGGAAACCGGGCTCGGGCGTCGGGGCCGGCCCGGTGGGCAGCCCCGACGCGGTCAGCAGCGTGTGGAAGCGCAGGGCCAGTTGCCGGTGCCCCCGCTCGCCGGGATGCAGCCGGTCGGCGCTCCACAGCGCGCGGTCGCGGAGCCAGGCGCCCTCGCCGGCGTGCAGGTGGACGGCCCGGTGGCGGTCGGACAGTGCGTGCACGACGGTGTTCACGGCCCGCTGGCGTCGGGCGAGCGGGCGGGCCAGGGCGTGCGGCAGGCCCAGCATCGCCCCCGGGTCGGGCAGGCAGGCGGTCAGCAGCACGGTGCCCCGGGCTGCGAAGGCCCCGTACACCCGGTCGAGGCGGGCGGCGACGGCGTGGATGTCGAAGGTGCGGCGCAGGGTGTCGTTGACGCCGACGACGACCGAGGCGACGTCCGGCCGCCGGGCGAGTCCGGCCGCCAGTTGCCTCTCCAGCACGTCACGGGTCCGGGCCCCGCTGACCGCGAGGTTGGTGAACTCGACCGGTCCCTCGGCGAGTCCCGGGGCGAGCAGCGCGGCCCAGCCGCGCCACCCGTCCCGGGCCGGATCGCCCACCCCCTCGGTGAGGGAGTCACCGAGCGCCACGAACCGCAGGGCAGTCATCCCCGGCCTCCGGCCACCGCGGCACGTGCGGGGGAACCGGCATCGCCGGTGGCGTCGGAGCGCCGGGGTCCCACCGGCGCGTCGTGCGCGGCGAGGAAGGCGTCGACGGCCGCCGACCAGCCGAAGCGCTCGGCCCGCGCGCGGGCGGCCGCCCGCCGGTCGTGCTCGGGGCGCGCCAGGAGCGTACCGACGGCCTCGGCGAACGCCTCCCCGCGGTCCGCGGCCGCCACCCCGGCCGAGCCGATCACCTCGGGCAGCGCGGAGGAGGCGCTGACCGCGACGGGGGTACCGCAGGCCAGGGCCTCCAGGGCGGAGAGGCCGAAGGTCTCGACCGGCCCCGGTGCCAGGCAGACGTCGGCCGTCGCCTGGAGCGCGCCCAGCTCGTCGCGGTCGGCCACGTGCCCGAGGAACGAGACCGGCAGTCCCCGCTCCCGCGCGCGCTGCTGCAGCCGGGGCCGCAGGGGTCCGTCGCCGGCCACCACCAGTACCGCGCGCGCTCCGCGGTCCCGGAGCGCCTCGAGGGCGTCGAGCGCGGTGCCGGGGCGTTTCTCCACGGAGAGGCGGGAGCACATCACCAGCAGCGTCTCGTCGGGGCGGGCGAACCGGTCGCGCACCCGGGGGTCGCGCAGTCCGGGGTGGCGCCCCGCGAGGTCGACGCCGAGCGGGGCGCGGACCACGTTGCGGGCGCCGATGCGGACGAACTCCCGTTCGGCGAACTCGGTGGTGCAGACCACACGCGCGTACGTGTGCGCGGTACGTGCGTTGAGGGCGTCGGCGGCGCGCCGTGCGGCCGCCTCGGGCAGGCCCCAGGCGCGCAGCACCCCGTCCGCGCTCTCGTGGGAGACCATCACGGCGGGCACCCGGGCGCGCCGCGCCCACCTGCCGGTCCACCGCAGCGTGGTGCGGTCGGACACCTCCAGGCGGTCGGGGGCCAGTTCCTCCAGCAGCCGGGCCACTCGCCGCCGGTCGGCGAGGACGCGGTAGCCGCCGGTGCCGGGGAGCAGTGGTCCCGGCAGGGTGATCACCCTGCCCTGTTCGGTGTCGCGGTCGCTCATCCGCTCGCCGGGCACGACCAGCACCGGTTCGTGGCCCGCCGCCCGGAATCCCCTGCCCAGTTCGCGCAGTGCGGTGCGCAGTCCGCCGGAGGCGGGGGCGACGAAGTTCGCCAGGCGCACGATGCGCAGGGGCGTCATATCGCCATCACCGGCTTCCGGGCGTCGAGGACGTCGGTGTAGTGGCCGAGGAGGAGGTCGCCGACCGCCGTCCAGGTGCGGTCCTCCACCGCGGCGCGTCCGGCGGCCGCGCAGGCCGCGCGCCACGCCGGATCGGCGGCCAGCGAGCGCACCGCCCCGGCCACCGCGGTCGCGTCCCGCGGCGGCACCAGCAGACCGGTGCGGCCGTGGGAGACCAGGTCGAGCGGTCCGCCCGCGGCCGGGGCGACGACGGGCACGCCGCTCGCCATGGCCTCCTGCACCGTCTGGCAGAACGTCTCGAAGGGGCCGGTGTGCGCGAACACGTCCAGCGAGGCGAAGATCCGGGCGAGGTCGTCACCGGTGCGGCGGCCCAGGAAGACGGCTCCGGGCAGGGCCCCGGCCAGGGCGGGCCGGGAGGGCCCGTCACCGACCACGACGACCCGCACCCCGGGCAGTGCGCAGGTCTCGGCGAGGAGTTCGACCTGCTTCTCGGCGGCGAGCCGGCCGACGTAGCCGACGATCAGCTCGCCGTCGGGGGCGAGTTCGCGGCGCAGTGCCTCGTCGCGGCGGCCGGGGTGGAAGCGGTCGGCGTCCACGCCTCGCGGCCACAGCTTCACCCGGGGCACGCCCTGGGCCTCCAGGTCGTCCCGGGCCGCGCTGGAAGGGGCGAGGGTGAGGTCGGCGGCGCCGTGGACGGCGCGCAGCCGCCGCCAGGCGGCGGCTTCCCCGGCGCCCATGTAGGTGCGGGCGTATCCGGCGAGGTCGGTCTGGTAGACGGCCACCGCCGGGATGCCGAGCCGGGCCGCGGCCGCCATGCCGCGGACGCCGAGGACGAAGGGGCCGGCCAGGTGGACGAGGTCGGGGCGGTGCCGGGCGAGCGCCGCGGCGAGGCGCCGGCTGGGGAGCGCGACGCGGACCTGCGGGTAGCCGGGGAGCGGGAGGGACGGGATGCGGACGACGGGGACGTCGGGGCACGGTCCGGCCGTGTCGGGTGCGCTGCCGGGAGCGGGGGCGGGCGCGACGACGAGCGGGGAGTGACCGCGGGCGACGAGGTGCCGGGCGGTCTGGAGCGCGCAGTGGGCCACGCCGTTCACATCGGGGGGAAAGGATTCGGTCACGATGACGACACGCATAGGGGTGTTGTCGCCGTGCCGGACGTGCCCGCGTCAACGTCGATCTTTCCGGTCGAGGAACGTCCCGTGAGCGTTGCGCGGTCCACCCGGGCAGGTCGGACGGCGTCCACGCCGCCCTGACCCGGGGGTCACCGGGCGTTCACACGGCGGGGGCGTCGGGGCCGATCCGGCTGCGGACCGCCGTCTGCACCTCCGCTTCCTCGGCCGGATCCGCAGCCAGCCGGCGCAGCCGTTCCACCACGCGCGCGTCTCCGGTCTCGGCGTGCCGTGCGGCCAGTTCGCGGGTGGTCTCCTCGCAGTCCCAGAGGCACTCGACGGCGAAGCCGGTGGCGAAGGAGGGGTCGGTGGCGGCGAGCGCGCCGGCGCAGCGGCCGCGCAGGTGCGAGGAGGCGGTCTCCCGGTAGACGTGCCGCAGGATCGGTGCGGCGCAGGTGATGCCGAGGCGTCCGGCGCCGTCGACGAGGCACCAGAGGGTGGGGGCGTCGCAGCCCTCCCCGCGCACGGCCTCGCGCAGGGCGCCCAGCACCAGTTCGCTGTCGCGGGCCTCGCCTCGGCAGGCGAGGACGCGCCCGGCGGCGGCGCCCAGCGGATCGGGCCGGTGTGCCCAGCGGCGGGCCCGCTGCACCGCGGCCGTACTGCGCATGCGTTCGAAGGCGTCGACGGCGGCCTCCACGACGACGGGGGTGCCGTCCGCGACGGCGCGCTCGATCAGGTCCGGGACGTCCGGGTCGTCGCTGTCGGCGAGGTAGCGCAGCGCGGTGCACCGGGCTCCCTCGCTGCCGTCCCGCGCGGCCCGGACGATCTCGGGGCGGTCCTGCGGGCCGGCCACGGCGACCAGGCAGCGGGCGGCGGGGACGTGCAGGGCGGCGCCGCGTTCGAGGCCTTGCTGCGCCCAGGCGAGGACCGCCTGCACGCTCCATCCGGGCCGCGGCCCGGTGGGACGCATCTGCCGCTGCCAGCGGTCGAAGCAGCCGGCCTCGTGCGCCGCGCGCACCCGGGCGGCGACGGACTCGCTCGGGTCCTCGGCCCACAGCCGCCACGGCCGGGGTTCGAAGGCGTCGCGCACGGCGGCGGCCAGCTCGGCCTCCCCC
Source organism: Streptomyces sp. MS06 (assembly GCF_047200655.1). Lineage (NCBI taxonomy): Bacteria > Bacillati > Actinomycetota > Actinomycetes > Kitasatosporales > Streptomycetaceae > Streptomyces > Streptomyces sp. MS06. The sequence goes on along the minus strand of NZ_JBJZOJ010000066.1, from coordinate 8,853 downwards.
TCGGCGTCGGTGGCGAACCGGGCGAGGACGGGCCCGGCGAGGGCCCGCAGTCCCGCGTCGTCGTCCCGGAGCGCCAGCTCGTCCAGCGCCCAGGCCCAGTTGGAACCGGAGGCGGCGTACCTGCGCAGCAGGGCGAGGGCGTCCCGCCTGCCGTAGGAGGCGAGGTGTCCGAGGACGGCCAGGGCGAGGCCGGTGCGCGACTCGTCGGTGTCGACGGCGTCCTCGACGTCGAACAGGTGGGCCTCGATCGTGTCGAGTTCGCCGTTCAGGTCGAGGAAGAGGCGGGCGTAGTACAGGGAGCGGTTCTCCACCTGCCAGTCGCGGCGCGGGTCGTGCAGCACGCAGTGGTTCAGTGCCGCGAGCGCCTCGGCCCGCGGGGCGGTGAGCGCGTGCAGGGTGCCGTCGCCGCGGCCCCGCTGGAGCAGGCCGAGCAGGGTGCCGCTGGGCGCTATGACCGGATCGAACATGGGAAACAGCCTCACATCAAGCTTCGACGCAACCGCAGGACACGCACTACCTGGCCGCGCGACAACACGTCGGAGCGCCCGCCGTCTTCTGCTTGCTGTAGACCATCTTCCTCTGCCTCTCGTCAGTGGCCCGTGCGGGCCGATCACGGTCCGCGCGGTGCGGCAACACCTGCCCAGCCATCGCGTCCGTGAATCACGACGTCATGATGACCCGGTCGTTCAGCCTGCCGCGACCGATATTTCCGGCGGCCGTGCACCGCCTCCCCCGTTGTCGGTGTTCTTGCTGGTCAATGGCGCTTTCGCGCGGTCCGGACCGGTTCGGATCAGTGGGCGCCGAACAGTGCGAGCAGGTCCGTCTTGCCGAACATGCGGGCCGTGTCGACGGCCGACGGGGTGCCCGCCGCGGGGTCGGCACCGCCCTCGAGGAGGGCCTTGATGACCTGCTCCTCGCCCTTGAAGACGGCGCCCGCGAGGGGGGTCTGCCCTCGGTCGTTGGCGCGGTCGGCGTGGGCGCCGCGGTCCAGCAGGGCGCGGACGGCGCCGGCGTGTCCGTGGTACGCGGCGAGCATCACCAGGGAGTCGCCGCGGTCGTTGGTGAGGTCTGCCGGAACGCCCGCGTCGACGTAGGCCACGAGCTCCTCGGTCCGCCCCTGCCGGGCCAGGTCGAAGATCCTGGTCGCCAGCTCCACGACCTCGGGGTCGGGGGCTTCTGTCATCGGCGGGACCGCCTCTCGCTTGCAGTCGGGGACTGATGGGAACTGCCGGTGGCGCCGCACGGCGGCGAGCGGTGCGGCCGTACGGGTGAATCGCCAGCGTACTGGCTCCGGGGACACATGACCGGCACCGCCGGAGGCAAAAGATCACCCGGAGTGGCCTCGGGCGCAACAGGGCAGCTCAGGCGGCGCAACCCGGAGGCCACCGAACGGGCGAAATCGACAAGATTTCACCCAGTTGCACCTTTTATCGTATGGATACATGCTGTGATCCTGGAAGTACTCATGGTGACTGTCCCCACCGAACACCAGGAGAGCCCCAATGATCCTGTCCATCTCAGGCGTCGTACTGCTCGGCATCGTCGTGTTCATCTTCTTCCGCAAGGACGGGCTGAAGGCGTCGCACGCCTTGATCTCGGCCCTGTTCGGCTTCTACCTCGCGAGCACGGCCATCGCACCGAGCATCAAGGCAGGCGGCGAGAGCCTGGCGAGCCTGCTCGGCGGCATCAAGTTCTGACGCCGCCCTCCCAGGAGGGGCACGACCGGCTCCGGCCGAACCCCTCCCGCGGGATCCTCACCGTCCGTACGCACCTCTGGAGGCAGCAGTGGCCCGGCGCCCTCTCCCCCGCATCCTGAGCACAGGCAGCGCACAGATCGCCCGGAGCCGGGAGCTGGCCCGGACGGCGGCCGACGGCGCCACCGATGTCCTCCATCCGCTGATCACGATCACCCGCGGACTGCGCCGGCTGGCCTCGGCCGGGCGGCGCAGGTGGGCCGAGACCCCGAAGGACCGCCGCGGGCCGCTGCTCTTCCTGGTCGCCTCGGTGGTCCTGGTCGTGGCGCTCGCACCGTACGGACCGCTGCTCGCCGTCATCACCGTGATGGCGGCCGCGGCCTGGCAGGGCCGCGACCGCCCCGCGCCGGCACCGGAGGGCCCGGACGAGTCGCAGGCCCAGCGGCTGAAGGCGCTGTACGAGGCGCTGGTGCCGTACTTCTCCGGCGCCGACGACCCCGCCCCGCTCTACGCCCACGGCGGCGAGTGGGAGAAGGCCTTCCCGACGTACGCCTTCGACGGCACCGGACGCGTGACGGAGCTGCTGGTCCGCTACCCGGCCTACTTCCCGGACGGCGAGCCCGGGGCGCGGTCCCGGATCGAGCAGTTGCTGACCGCCAAGTCGGGCCGGGGCCGCGAGTACCGCTTCGCCTGGGACGAGGAGGGCAACGAACTCACCGTCGCCGTCCTCACCCCGCTGCCCACCGACATCGCCGCCCAGCGCTTCGTGACCGCGCCCGGCGAGGCGGTCCTCGGCTTCACCGACGCCACCGAGGTCCAGCGCACCCTTCCGCTCGGCTACGGCGCGGAGCAGCGCGACGCTCCGCCCGTGGTCTGGCGGACCGGGATCCGCTCCACCGAACCGCACCTGCTGGTGCTGGGCCAGCCGGGCAGCGGCACCTCGACCCTGCTGCGCTCCCTCGCGCTGCAGGCCCTGTCCCACGGCGACGTCCTGGTCGTGGACGGCGGCGGCACCGGGGAGTACTCCTGCCTGACCGGCAGGGACGGGGTGCTGGCCGTGGAGTGCGGCCTGTCCGGGGCCCTGGCCGGCCTGGAGTGGGCCGCCGCGGAGACGGAGCGCCGGCTCATCGCCGCCAACCGGGCCCGCCAGGAGGGCCACCCGCCGCCGGACGACACCAAGCGGCCGCTGTGGATCCTCCTCGACCGGCCGAGCGCGTTCACCCAGCTCGCCGAGGCCGAAGGGCGCAAGGATCCGCAGACGCTGCTCCAGATGCCGCTGCGGCACGGCCGGCCGGCGAGCGTGACGGTCGTGGTGGCCGAGCAGTTCGACGGCGCGGAGGCACTCGACGAGTCGGTGCGGCAGCACACCCGGGCGCGGGTCGTGCTGGGCCCGGCCACGGCCGACCGGCTGGAGGCCGTGCTGGGGCTGTGCCCGCCCACCACGCCCGTCCCGCACATGCCGCCCGGGCGCGGCTACGCCCGCCTGGGGACCGGTCCGGTGCACCGCCTCCAGGTGCCGGCCACCCCCGACCCGTACGACGACGCGACCAGTGCGGCGCAGCGGGAGGCGGTGCTGGAGCTGCTGCCGCCGCGCAGCACCCCCGCCGACGGGGAGACCGTGCCGGCGCCCACCGAGGCGGCGGTCGCGGAGAGCTCCTGAGCCGCCGGGCTCCCGAGCCGTCCCCTCCGGGCCCGCCCCGTTCGTCGCCGTCCCGTTCGTCGCCGTCCCACCCGGGTCCGTCCCAGCCGGGTCCGTCCCAGCCGGGTCCGTCCCAGCCGGGTCCGTCCCACCCGGCCGGCGGCGCGGCAGCGGCCGGGTCCGCGGGGAACGCTCACGCCACGAAGGTGCGCGGCGCCTCGCCTCCCGCCGTCCCCCCGCTCTCCACCAGGCGCGCGGCGGACGCCAGCCGCACCGCCGCCTCCTCGGCCACCGCGCCCTGCACGGTGAACGGCAGTCGCACGTACCCCTCGAAGGCACCGTCGACGCCGAAGCGGGGCCCGGACGGGACCCGCACCCCGACCCGCTCCCCCGCCTCGGCGAGCCGCGATCCGGACAGCCCCCCGGCCCGCACCCACAGCGTGAGCCCGCCGGCGGGCACCTCGAACTCCCAGCTCGGCAGCTCCCGCCGGACCGCCGCGACGAGCGCCTCCCGGTTCTCCCGGGCCTGCTCGCGGCGCAGCGCCAGGGCCTGCTCCCAGCCTCCGGTGCTGAACAGCCAGTTGACCGCGAGTTGCTCCAGCACCGGGGTGCCGAGGTCGGCGTAGGCCCGGGCCGCCACCAGACTGCGGATCACGTCCGGAGCCGCCCGCACCCAGCCGATGCGCATTCCGGCCCAGAAGGCCTTGCTGGCGGAGCCCACGGTGATCACGGTTGAGCCGGCGGGGTCGAAGCCGCAGACCGGACGCGGCATCGCACCGCCCAGCTCCTCGTCCAGCCACAGCTCGCTCATCGTCTCGTCGGCGACCAGCACGGTCCCGGCCGAGCGGGCCGCCTCCACCAGCCGGCGCCGCTGGTCGTCCCCGGCGAGGGCACCGGTGGGGTTGTGGAAGTCGGCGACCACGTAGGCCAGCCGGGGCGCGGCCTCGCGCAGCACCTGGCGCCAGCGGTCCAGGTCCCATCCGGAGAGCCCCTCGGCCATCGCGACGGGCACCAGCCGGGCGCCGGCCTCCCGCATGAGCTGGAGGATGTTGGCGTAGGACGGCGACTCCACGGCGATGCGCTCGCCCCGCCCGGCGAAGAGGTGGCAGATCGCGTCGATCGCGCCCATGGCGCCGGTCGTCACCATGATCTGCTCGGGCATGGTCGGGATGCCGCGTGCGGTGTACCGCTCGGCGATCATCGCGCGCAGCGCGGGCAGCCCCGCCGGGTAGTCGCCGTGGGTGTGCGCGTAGGGGGGCAGTTCCTCCAGCGCCCCCTGGACGGCCCGGGTGAGCCACGGCTCGGGGGCGGGCAGCGCCGCGCAGCCCAGGTCGATCATCGATCCGAGGGCCTCCGGCGGCAGCGGCTCCAGGCCGCGCGCCGGAAGCGGGTTGCCGGCGGGCACCGCCGTCCAGCTGCCGGCCCCGCGCCGGGACTCCAGGAAGCCCTCCCCGCGCAGCGCCTCGTAGGCGGCGGCGACCGTGGTGCGGCTGACGGTGAGCGCGAGGGCCAGTTCGCGTTCGGCCGGGAGCCTCGCGGCCACCGGCACGCGGCCCTCGAGCACGAGCAGCCGGATGCCGTCGGCGAGAGCGCGGTAGGCGGGCGGGCGGCGCGAGCCGGGGCCCGGGGGCCGGTCCTGCTGCGAGGTGAGCAGTCGGGCGAGCTGCGCGGCACCCACCGCCGAGGTCCACTGAGCCATGCCGATCAGTCCACCTTCCCCGAATTGGCCATGGATGACGTTCCCGTACACGCCACATGGTGTCACGCATCAGTCCACACACACCATCGGGGGCACCCCTTGTCCACGTTGTCCACGCAGCGGCATCTCGTTCGACGCCTGTCCCAGCTCTACGGCGGCCTCGTGCTGTACGGCGCGAGTTCGGCCCTCCTGGTCCGCTCGGGTCTCGGCCTGGAGCCCTGGAACGTCCTGCACCAGGGTCTGGCCGAGCACACCGGGCTGCCGATCGGGGTGGTGCTGACCGTGGTGGGCGCCTCGGTGCTGCTGCTGTGGATCCCGTTGCGCCAGCGGCCCGGCCTCGGCACGGTCTCCAACGTCCTGGTGATCGGCGCCGCGTTGGACGCCGTGCTGCACGTGCTGCCCGACCAGGGCGCACCGGTGACCCGGGCGGCGCTGATGACGTCGGGGATCGTGCTCAACGGCGCGGCGACCGGCCTCTACATCGCCGCGCGCTTCGGGCCGGGCCCCCGCGACGGACTGATGACCGGCCTGCACCGGCGGCTGGGGCTGTCGATCCGCACGGTCCGCACGGTCATCGAGGTGACGGTGGTCGCGTCGGGTTTCCTCCTCGGCGGCACCGTCGGGATCGGCACCCTGCTGTACGCGCTGGCGATCGGCCCGCTGGCCCAGCTGTTCCTGAGGGTGTTCGCCGTCCCCGCGGCACCGGAAGGCAGCAGGGTCGTTGCCGAGGCGCCACCGCGGCGGGCGATACTGCGTCGGTGACCACCCGCATACGCCACCCCTACCTCGACCATCCCGGCCCGATCGCGTTCGCGCACCGGGGCGGTGCCGCCGACGGACTGGAGAACACCCTCGCCCAGTTCCGCAGGGCGGTGGAGACCGGTTACCGCTACATCGAGACCGATGTGCACGCCACCCGGGACGGGCGGCTCGTCGCCTTCCACGACGCGACCCTGGACCGGGTCACCGACGGCAACGGCCGGATCGCGGACCTGCCGTGGTCCGAGGTCGCCGGGGCCCGGGTGGCGGGCAGCGAGCCGCTGCCGCTCTTCGAGGAGCTGCTGGAGACCTTCCCCGAGGTCCGCTGGAACGTCGACCTCAAGGCCGAGGCGGCGCTGCGCCCCTTCCTGGACCTGGTGGCGCGCACCGACGCCTGGGACCGGGTCTGCGTCGGCTCGTTCTCCGAGGCCCGGGTGGTGCGGGCGCAGCGGCTGGCGGGCCCCCGGCTGGCGACGTCGTTCGGCACCCGGGGCGTACTGGGCCTGCGCCTGCGCTCCTGGGGCCTGCCCGCGGCGCCGCGGCGCTCGGCGGTGGCCGCGCAGGTGCCCGAGACCCAGTCGGGCGTCCCGGTGGTGGACCGCCGCTTCGTGCGCGCCGCCCATGCGCGCGGGCTCCAGGTCCACGTCTGGACCGTCAACGAGCCCGAGCCCATGCACCGGCTCCTGGATCTCGGAGTCAATGGCATCATGACCGATCACATCGACACGTTGCGCAAGGTCATGGAGGAGCGCGGGGTCTGGGTCTGAGCGCCCGGACGAGCCGCCCACCGCCTTCGCACGGCACCTTCGGCGAGGAAGCGGGGGCAGGGGTGGACACCGAGACCGTGCGGACACCGGTGGCCGGCGAGGCCACGGACCGGCGGCGCGAGCAGCGCGGCTGGTACTTCTACGACTGGGCTTGCTCGGTCTACTCGACCAGCGTGCTCACCGTGTTCCTGGGCCCCTATCTGACCTCGGTCGCGAAGGCGGCCGCGGACGCGGACGGGTACGTGCACCCGCTGGGGATCCCGGTGCGCGCGGGTTCGTTCTTCGCGTACTCGGTGTCTTTGTCGGTGATCGCGGCCGTGCTGGTGATGCCCGCGGTCGGAGCCGCGGCGGACCGCACCGGCCGCAAGAAGCCCCTGCTGGGCGCGGCGGCGTACCTGGGTGCCACCGCGACGATGGGCATGTTCCTGCTGGACGGCGACCGCTATCTGCTCGGCGGGGTCCTGCTGGTCGTGGCGAACGCCGCCCAGTCGGTGGCGATGATGCTCTACAACTCCTACCTGCCGCAGATCGCACCGCCCGCGGAGCGCGACGCGGTGTCCTCGCGCGGCTGGGCGTTCGGTTACGCGGCGGGCTCGCTGGTCCTGGTCGCGAACCTGGTGCTGTACCTCGCCCATGACAGCTTCGGGCTGTCCGAGACGATGGCCGTGCGCATCTGCCTGGCCTCGGCCGGCCTGTGGTGGGGCGCCTTCACCCTGGTGCCGCTGCGGCGGCTGCGGGACCGCCGGCCGTCGGCCCGGCAGGCCGCCGCCCTGCCGGGGATGCGCCAGCTCGCGGCGACCGTCCGGAACATGCGCCGGCACCCGCTGACACTGTCCTTCCTGCTGGCGTACCTGATCTACAACGACGGCATCCAGACGGTGATCTCGCAGGCGTCCGTCTACGGTTCCGAGGAGCTGGGCCTGGGCCAGTCGACACTGATCGGGGCGGTGCTGCTGGTGCAGGTGCTGGCGGTGGCGGGCGCACTGGCGATGGGCCGGCTGGCCCGGGCCTACGGCGCGAAGCGGACCGTCCTCGGCTCGCTGGTCGCCTGGACGGCCACGCTGGGGGCCGGGTACTTCCTGCCGGCGGGGGCACCGGTGTGGTTCTTCGTGCTGGCGTCGGGGATCGGGCTGGTACTGGGCGGCAGCCAGGCGCTGTCCAGGTCCCTCTTCTCCCACCTGGTGCCGCCGGGCAAGGAGGCCGAGTACTTCGCCGCGTACGAGATGAGCGACCGCGGGATGAGCTGGCTCGGCCCGCTGCTGTTCGGACTCACGTACCAGATGACCGGTAGTTACCGGGACGCGATCATCTCCCTGGTGGTCTTCTTCGTCGTCGGGTTCGCACTGCTCGCGCGGGTGCCGGTGCGGCGCGCGATCGGCGACGCGGGCAACCCGGTTCCGGAGAGGATTTAGCACTGGGAGCGAAAGGGCGGTAGTGTACGCGTTTGGCCTGCCAGGCGTACCGTTACTGCACGTCAAAGATGACGAAACGCTGGGTGATATCCGTGAGTAGACGTGACAAACCGGGCGTTGGTGGGTACTGCACTGGTTGACAAGGCTGCGGCTGCGACGGCGACGCAGACCCGGAACGGGACCTCGGAACGGGAATCTTTACCGCCGACCGGACGTTGACCGGATGACGACGACAGCGACACCTGTCCTGTGGGCGACAAGCCCGGGAGGCACGATTCATGAGTGAGCGAGCTCTTCGCGGCACGCGCCTCGTGGTGACCAGCTACGAGACGGACCGCGGCATCGACCTGGCTCCGCGCCAGGCCGTGGAGTACGCATGCGAGAAGGGGCACCGGTTCGAGATGCCCTTCTCGGTCGAGGCGGAGATCCCGCCGGAGTGGGAGTGCAAGGTCTGCGGGGCCCAGGCACTCCTCGTGGACGGCGAGGGACCTGAGGAGAAGAAGGGGAAGCCCGCGCGTACGCACTGGGACATGCTGATGGAGCGGCGGACCCGTGAGGAACTCGAAGAGGTCCTCGAGGAACGGCTTGCCGTTCTCCGCTCCGGGGCGATGAACCTGGCAGTGCATCCCCGGGACAGCCGCAAGAGCGCGTAGTCCCCCAGGGAGCCTGAGCGCGACACAGCGCACGTACATGACCGCGGGCGCCGGACGTGATTCTCACGTACGGCGCCCGCGGTCGTGTGGGTGTCCGGGCGCCTCCGCCCCTCGGGGCCGTCTCCGTTCCGGGAGGTTCTCCGTCCTGGGCCGTGGCCGGGACCGGAGCGGGGGCGGACGGGGGGGGGGGGGGGGGGGGGGGCGGGGGGGGGAGGGGGGGGGGGGGGGGG
>NZ_JBJZOJ010000065.1:0-44424 GCF_047200655.1 Streptomyces sp. MS06 | reverse complement strand
CGGTGACTATCAGGTCACGATCGCCTGGTCGGCCGCGTGCGTCGTGGCCCTCCGCAGCGAGTCGACAGTTCTCCGACATGACAGCCCTTGGGCGTCAGCTTCGATGTGGGTCAGACCCGGCGGAGGACCACGACGCCATCATCACTGCTTCGATGTGCCGCCAGTCTGCCACCGTGTGCCTGATCAAGTCGCCCTCGCGTCAGCACCGCGCGATCGCCGGCCTGCCGTCCCGGCTGGCGACCTTGCCCGATCCGCGTGACCGGCGTGGAAGGCGTCACCCGTTCGTGAGCGTGCTGCTGGTGGCCTGCTCGGCTGTCACGGCCGGTGCCGCCTCATTCACGGCGATCGGCCAGTGGGCGCGCAACGCCCCGCAGGACACCCTGGCCCCGGCTCGGCACCCGGACCGCGTCCGCCTTCCAGGTACGCGTCGCGCCGAGCACAGCGACGATCCGCAGGATCATCACCCGGGTCTGCCCCGGCGGCCTCGCCGACCTGCTGGGATGCGACCCGGCCGGGGCTGACACCCTGGCGGTGGACGGCAAGAGCGCCCGCGGCTCGCGCCGCGACGGCGGCCCGGCCGCCCACCTGCTCGCCGCCATGACCGACGCAGGGCAGACCGTCACCCAACTGCGGGTGCCGGACAAGACCAACGAAATCAGCTGCTTCGCCGGCCTGCTCGCCCCGTTCGACCTGGCCGGAGTGACCGTGACGGCCGACGCCCTGCACGCCCAGCGCGGCCACGCCCGCTTCCTCGTCGAGGACAAACGGGCGCACTACGCGCTGACAGTGAAGAAGAACCAGGCCGGACTCTACGAACGGCTGCATTTGCTGCCCTGGAAGCAGGTGAGCACGAAGTTCTACGACCGCAGCGAGGGCCACGGCCGCAAGGAGACCCGCGTGGTGCAGGCTCTGACCGTCGACGATCTCGACTTCCCGCACGCCGCCCAGGTCGCCCGCGTCGTCCGGCACCGCACGTGCCTCAAGACCGGCAAACGCAGCCGCGAGACGGTCTACGTCATCACCGACCTGACCAGCCGACAGGCATCCCCGCAACGACTCGCGAAGATCATCCGATCGCAGTGGACCATCGAGAACCGGCTCCACTTCGTCCGCGACACCACCTTCGCCGAGGACGCCTCCAAGGTCCACACCGGGCACGGCCCGGAGAACTTGGCCACCCTCCGCAGCTTCGCGATCAACCAACTCCGCATCGCCGGACACACGAACATCGCCGCCGGACTCCGGGAGATGTCCTACGAGCCGTTCACCCGCCCCCTGGCCCTCATCGGACTGACCTGACCAGCGCGGACACATGATCACTCAGACTTTGAAACCGCCCTGGGTGAAGCCCCTGGTAGATGGGTTTTCGACCAAGAAATCCGTTTCCACCAGAGGCTTCGTGTGCTTGTCTACCCGTCGGGTGTCGACGTGTCCAGCTCTGCCCTTCGCTTCCTGTCCGCCAAGCTCCGGCAGCGCCGCCAAGAGCGCTGACGCGTTTGCGGGTACTGCCGGGCGCGAGGACGTACCCGGCGGCTTCCCAGCGTCTGTCCTTGCGCTGGTGACGGTTCCGTCGCCGTTCGCGCGGACGCGGCGGGAGGGGGAAGCGGCCGGGGGCGGCCACGCGGCCGGTCAGGGACGGTCCAGCCGGAGCCGTTCCGCCCGCGGCAGCCCCGCGACTACCAGGTCGTAGGAGTCCTCCACCAGCTCCCGGACCAGCCGGTCCGGGAGGCCGCCGTCCACGGTCACGGTGTTCCAGTGCCGCTTGTTCATGTGCCAGCCGGGCACGATCAGCCCGGTGTGCCGCTCCCGCAGCCGGGCCGCGTCCTCCGGGTCGCACTTGAGGTTGACCGTCAGCGGCCGCGCGTCGAGCTGCGACAGGGCGAACAGCTTGCCGCACACCTTGAAGACGGACACCTCCGGCCGGAACGGGAAGTCCTCCACCGCCGCGTTGAAGGACAGGCACAGGGCGCGCAGCTGCTGCGGGGTCACTTCTCCCGTTCCTCCTCGTCGCCGGGCTCGGCTCCGGCCGGGTGCACCGGCTCCACCAGCACCGTCACGATCTTGTTGCGGCGGCCCGCGGGCGCCTCGGCGGTCAGCCGCAGCGCGCGGCCGTCGGGCAAGTCGACCACCGAGGACGCCCCGGCGATGGGCACCCGGCCCAGCGCCTTGGCGAGCAGCCCGCCGACCGTCTCCACGTCCTCGTCGTCGTAGGCCTCCAGGCCGTACAGCTCGCCGAGGTCGCCGATGTCGAGGCGGGCGGTCACCCGGTGCCGCTCCGCGCCCAGGTGCTCCACCGGCGGCAGCTCACGGTCGTACTCGTCGGTGATCTCGCCGACGATCTCCTCGAGGATGTCCTCGATGGTGACGATCCCGGCGGTGCCGCCGTACTCGTCGATGACGACGGCGACGTGGTTGCGCTCCTTCTGCATCTCCCGCAGCAGGTCGCCCGCGTTCTTGGTGTCCGGTACGAAGAACGCGGGCCGCATCGCCGTGGACACCAGCTCGCTCTCCGCGTCCCGGCTGATGTGCGTCTTGCGGGCCAGGTCCTTCAGGTAGACGATCCCGACGACGTCGTCCTCGCTCTCCCCGGTCACCGGTATCCGGGAGAAACCGGAGCGCAGGGCCAGGGTGAGGGCCTGCCGGATCGTCTTGAACCGCTCGATGACGACCAGGTCGGTCCGCGGCACCATGACCTCGCGGACCAGGGTGTCGCCCAGTTCGAACACCGAGTGGACCATCCGGCGCTCCTCGGCCTCGATCAGCGACTCGGCCTCCGCCAGGTCGACCAGGGCGCGCAGCTCCGCCTCGGAGGCGAACGGTCCGCGGCGGAAGCCCTTGCCGGGGGTGAGCGCGTTGCCGACGAGGATCAGCAGCGAGGGGATCGGTCCCATGATCCGGGCCAGCGGCAGCAGCACGTACGCGGCCACCGTGGCGGTGTTCAGCGGGTGCTGGCGGCCGATGGTGCGCGGGGAGACGCCGACCGCGACGTACGACACCAGCACCATGACGGCGATCGCCACGAGCAGCGCCTCGGTGGTGCGGCCGTCGAACGTCTGCAGGCACTCGTAGGTGACCATCGCGGCCGCCGCCATCTCACAGGTGACGCGCACCAGCAGGGCGACGTTGAGATAGCGGGTCGGGTCGGCGGCGACCTGGGCGAGCTTGGCGCTGCCGCGGCGGCCGGAACGCACGGCCTCCTCGGCGCGGAAGCTGGAGACCCGGGCGAGGCCGGCCTCAGCGCAGGCCGCCAGCCAGGCCACCACGACCAGGGCGAGCGCGCCGAGGACGATCTGCGGACTCATGCCGGCCGCTTACGAGACCGTGGGCGCCGGGGACGGCCCGGTCAGGCCGTGCTCCCCGCGCCAGCCGTCCACGATCGCCGCCTGGAGGCCGAACATCTCGGCCTTCTCGTCCGGCTCCTCGTGGTCGTACCCCAGCAGGTGCAGCACCCCGTGCACGGTGAGCAGTTGCAGCTCCTCGTCCATGGAGTGCTGCGTCGGCGCCTCGGCGCCCTGTCTGGTGGCGACCTCCGGGCACAGCACGATGTCGCCGAGCAGGCCCTGCGGCGGCTCCTCCTCGTCCTTGGCCGGCGGCCGCAGCTCGTCCATCGGGAAGGACATGACATCCGTGGGTCCGGGCAGGTCCATCCACTGCACGTGGAGCTGCTCCATGGCGTCGGCGTCCACGACGATCACCGAGAGCTCGGAGAGCGGGTGGATGCGCATCCGCGCGAGCGCGTAGCGGGCGATGTCGAGGATCGCCTGCTCGTCGACCTCGGTTCCGGACTCGTTGTTGACGTCGATCGACATGGTCGTGCGTGTTCTCTACTTCCGCTTGTGCCCGGATCTGCCCCGGCCCCGCTCCTGGTGGGTGCCGTTCTCGGTGCCGCGCTCGGTGTCGTACTTCTCGTACGCGTCGACGATACGGCCGACCAGCTTGTGCCGTACGACATCCTGCGACGACAGCCGGGAGAAGTGCACGTCCTCGACGCCGTCCAGGATGTCCTGGACCTGCCGCAGACCCGACCGGGTGCCGCCCGGCAGGTCGACCTGGGTCACGTCACCGGTGATCACTATCTTCGAGTCGAAGCCGAGCCGGGTGAGGAACATCTTCATCTGCTCGGCGCTGGTGTTCTGCGCCTCGTCCAGGATGATGAAGGCGTCGTTGAGGGTACGGCCGCGCATGTACGCCAGCGGCGCCACCTCGATCGTGCCCGCGGCCATCAGCCGGGGGATCGAGTCCGGGTCGATCATGTCGTGCAGCGCGTCGTACAGCGGGCGCAGGTACGGGTCGATCTTCTCGTAGAGGGTGCCCGGCAGGAAGCCCAGCCGCTCGCCTGCCTCGACCGCCGGACGGGTCAGGATGATCCGGTTGACCTGCTTGGACTGCAGGGCCTGCACCGCCTTCGCCATGGCGAGGTAGGTCTTGCCGGTGCCGGCGGGGCCGATGCCGAAGACGATCGTGTGCTTGTCGATCGCGTCGACGTACCGCTTCTGGTTGAGCGTCTTGGGCCGGATGGTCCGGCCGCGCGAGGAGAGGATGTTCTGGGTGAGCACCTCGGCCGGCGTCTCCGCGGGGCCCTCGCCCTTCTCGCTCGCCCTGAGCATGGCGATCGAGCGTTCCACCGCGTCCTCCGTCATCGGCTGGCCGGTGCGCAGCACCAGCATCATCTCGTCGAACACGCGGGAGACGAGGGCCACGTCCACGGGATCGCCGACCACGCTGATGTCGTTGCCCCGGACGTGGATGTCGGCCGCCGGGAAGGCCTTCTCGATCACACGCAGCAGGGAGTCGCCGGACCCCAGGACGGTCACCATGGGGTGCTTGGCGGGGACGGTGAACTGCGCCCTGGCCTGCTCCTGCGCGGGAGTGTGAGCTGTGGGTGTCTGAGTCATGGGCCGGCTCTGAAGGCCTGCACATCCTCCTCTGCGGCCGGTGCCGCGTGACAGGCGGTGTCTGGTGTGTCCAGCGTACGACGCACCACCGACACCCCCGAAGGGCTTTTCCCCACCCGGCACCCGGACGTCGACCGAACGTCACCGGATCGCCACCACGGGTGAGCGCCGCCGGGTGTCAGCTCCCGCGGGCGGCGTCGGCGGGAGCCATGTCCTGCAGTCCCACCACCCGCAGCAGCCGCAGCCGTTCGTACGAGGCGGTTCCCGGGCGGGCGGAGTGGACGACGAGCTGGTGGTGCGCGGGGCTCAGCAGAACCTCGCAGTCCAGCTCCAGCAGCCCGACCACCGGATGCAGGAACCGTTTCGTGCCCGATCGGCGCACCGCGACCTCGTGCTCCTCCCACAGCGCGGCGAACTCCTCGCTCGCCGCCCGCAGCTCGGCCGCCAGGGCGGCCGGTTCCGGGTCGTCGGGGCGGGCCGCCGCCACCGCGCGCAGGTTCGCCGCGTGCTCGCGGGCGAGCGCCGGCACGTCCTCGGGCGGCAGCAGTTCGCGCGCGGCGGGATCGAGGAAGAAGCGGCGGACCAGGTTGCGTTCCCGCGGCGGGCGGGCCAGCGCGTCGCCGGACAGCGCCCGGGACATCGCGTTCTGGGCGAGCACCTCCCCGCAGTCGGTGACCACCTGGGCGGGCGTGTCATGGAGCCGGTCCAGGACCAGCAGCAGCCCGGGACGCACGTGCGCGGAGCCGGCCGTGCGGCGCGGGGCCTCCTCGCCCACCAGATGGAACAGGTGGTCCCGTTCGTCGTCCGCCAGCCGCAGCGCCCTGGCGAGGGCGGTGAGCATCTGCCGGGACGGCCGCGGGCCGCGCGACTGCTCCAGGCGCGTGTAGTAGTCGACGGACATGCCGGACAGCGACGCCACCTCCTCGCGGCGCAGGCCGGGGGTGCGGCGGCGGGCACCCGGGGCCAGGCCCACGTCGGACGGTTCGAGGCGGGCCCGGCAGCGGCGCAGGAAGTCGGCGAGCTCGGCGCGGTTCACCCCTCCAGGCTGCGCCGGGGCGCCGGGTTTATCCAGGCACTGCCGATCCCCCGATCGACGGGTCTCTCCCGGTCCGTCCGCTGCCGCCGGACAGTGGGGCGTGAAACCGGACCGCGAACGAGAGGAGCGGAACATGCTGACACTGGTGACGGGCGTGACGGGGCAGGTCGGCCGGCGATTCGCGCCCCGGCTGCTGGCGCGGCGGCGGCCGGACGAGGAGGTGCGGGTCCTGGTGCGCGAGGAGTCCCGGGGCGAGCCCTTCGCCGCGCTGGGTGCCGAGGTGGCGGTCGGCGACCTGCGCGACACCGACGCGCTGGGCGGGGCGGTGGCCGGGGCGGACGCGGTCGTGCACGTGGCCGCCTCGTTCCGGGGCGTCCCGGACGAGGAGGCGTGGGCCGTCAACCGGGACGCGGCGGTGGCGCTGGGCCGGGCCGCGCTGGCCTCGGGCGTACGACGCTTCGTGCAGGTCAGCACGGGGAACGTGTACGGCGCCGGACGGGGGCGCCCGCTGGTGGAGGAGGACGAGTCGCGGCCCGGCGGCGAGATGTGGGGCGCCTACGCGGAGTCGAAGGCCGCCGCGGAACGGGAGCTGCTCGCGCTGGACGGTGGCATGGAGGTGCGCATCGGCCGGCTGCCCTTCGTCTACGGGGAGGGCGATCCGCACCTCGCCCAGTCGCTGCGGTGGGCGGCGCACTGGGCGGCGTCCCGGCGGCTGCAGATGGTGCACCACGCGGACGTCGCCCAGGGCCTGCTGCGGTTGCTGCACGCACCGGCGGTGACCGGGCCGCTGTACAACATCGCCGACGACGCCCCGGTCACGGCGGTCGAGCTGTACGCGCTCAACGGGGCGGAGGTGCC
Source organism: Streptomyces sp. MS06 (assembly GCF_047200655.1). NCBI lineage: Bacteria > Bacillati > Actinomycetota > Actinomycetes > Kitasatosporales > Streptomycetaceae > Streptomyces > Streptomyces sp. MS06. Next base: position 37,635 of record NZ_JBJZOJ010000065.1, on the reverse strand, counting down.
GGCGGAACTGTACGGCCGGACCGACCCGGACCCGTGGTTCGGTGTCATGTCGGCCGAGCGGATCCGCCGGGACCTGGGCTTCCGGCCGCACTTCCCGACCGTGTGGGCCGCCCGGGACGCGGGCGCGCTGTGAGCGCACCCCGCGGGTGCCGGAGGAGCGGGTGCCGGAGGAGCGGGTGCCGGTCCGGTGGGTGCCGGTCCGGTGGGGGTCGTCAGCCCCGGGAGTGCAGCAGGTCCCGGAACCAGGCGTAGGACGCCTTCGGGGTCCGCGCGAGGGTGTCGAAGTCGACGTGGACGAGTCCGAACCGGCGCGTGTAGCCCTCGGCCCACTCGAAGTTGTCCAGCAGGGACCAGACGAAGTAGCCGCGCACGTCGACACCGTCCCGCACCGCCCGGTGCAGGGCGCGGATGTGGCCGTCCAGGTAGGCGATGCGCTCCCGGTCGTCGGTGCCGTCGTAGGCGCAGCCGTTCTCGGTGACGACGATCGGCGGGAGGCGGTCGCCGTACCGGTCGCGGAAGCCGGTGAGCAGTTCCGTCAGCGCCCCGGGCACCACCGGCCACCCCGAGTCCGTGACCGGTACGCCCTCGACCTGCCGCACGGAGAAGGGGAGTTCGGCGGGCAGCGGGACGCCGCCGAACTCGGAGTCGGCGCCCTGCGGTGCGCCCACCCTCGTCGGGGCGTAGTAGTTGATCCCGTAGAAGTCGATCGGCTCGGCGATCACCTCCAGGTCGGCGGCGGTCTCCTCGGGGGTGCCCGGCATGGCCGCATCGAGTCCGTCCGGGTACCGGCCGGTGAGCAGCGGGTCGGCGAACAGGCGGTTCAGCAGGAGATCGTAGAGGTCGGCTGCCTCGGTGTCGGCAGGCTCGGGGGAGGCGGGCCAGGTCGGGCCGTGCGAGTTGGCGATGCCGATCCGGGCGGCGCCGGCGGCGCGCAGCGCGCGGACGGCGAGTCCGTGGGCGAGGAGCTGGTGGTGGGCGACCGGCAGGGCGTCGAGGAGGAGCCGCATGCCCGGCGCGTGGTGGCCGAGGGCGTGGCCGAAGAGGGTGTGCTCGGCCGGCTCGTTGAGGGTGATCCAGTCCTCGACGCGGTCGCCCAGGCGGTCCGCCGCCACCGCGACGTACTCGGAGAACCGGGCCGCGGTGTCGCGGTCCCGCCAGTCCAGCGCGACGGGCAGGTCCCAGTGGAAGAGGGTGGGCACGGGCCGCACGCCCGCCGCGCGCACCTCGTCGACCAGCCGGTCGTAGAAGTCGAGGCCGCCGGGGGTGGCGACCCGGGGCCAGGAGAGCGAGAACCGGTAGGCGTCCACGCCGAGTCCGGCGAGGAGTGCCACGTCCTCGCGGTAGCGGTGGTAGTGGTCGCAGGCGACCGCGGCCGTCGAGCCGTCCCTGATCCGGCCCGGTTCGGCGGTGAAGGCGTCCCACACGGACGCGCCGCGGGCGTCGGCGGCGCCCTCGATCTGGTGGGCGGAGGTGGAGACCCCCCACAGGAAGCCGTCCGGGAACGCCGGGATCCGGGCCATCGGGTTCGTCGCCATGGCCCGGATCATCCGTACCGGCGGTAACGAAGTCAACGCCCCTGCACGGAGCGGCCGTTCACGCTCCTTCCGCCAGCAGTCGGCTGATCAGCAGCCGCTGCTCCTCGGTCAGCCGGGGATCGGCGGCGTACACGGTCCTGCCGTCCACGGTGATCTGGTAGTTGAAGCCGTCCGGGACTCCGGCCGGCGGGGTGTCCTGGCCCGCGGCGACCGCCTTCTCGGCCAGGGCCCGCCACTCGCCGGCGTCCGGCCGGCCCTCGGTGTCGAGTTGGGCGAACCGTTCGATGCCGGCGAATCCGCCGGTGCGCCTCACCTGAATCAGCATGGCTCCTGTCTAGTACGGAACCGCCGCGCCGCGCATCCGGTACCCGAACCGAGGTACGGGACGCGGGCGCGGAGCCGCGGTACGGGACCGGGGCATGCAGCCGTGGTGAGGAGCCGCCCCCGCGGAACCACAGGTGGAACCACAGGGTGCGTGGAACTACAGGGTGCGCACCCCGACCTCTTCCCAGGCCTTCTGCACGGCCTGGAGCTCGTCCCCGGCGCCGTACCGTTCCCGGGCCGCCCGCACGGTCAGCGTGGCGAAGTCGGTGAACTGCGCCTCCGACCGGAGTTCGCCGCCGGTCAGCACGTCGTACCAGATCCGGCCGGCCCGCTCCCAGGCGTGGCCGCCGAGGGCGGTGGCGGCCAGGCAGAAGGCGTGGTTGGGGATCCCGGAGTTGATGTGGACGCCGCCGTTGTCCCGGCCGGTGTGCACGTAGCCGTCCATGGTGGCCGGCTGCGGGTCCTTGCCGAGGACGTCGTCGTCGTAGGCCGTTCCCGGCGCCTTCATGGAGCGCAGCGCCTTCCCGTTCACCCGCGGGGCGAGCAGTCCGGCACCGATCAGCCAGTCCGCCTCGGCCGCGGTCTGCCCCAGCGCGTACTGCTTGATGAGCGAGCCGAAGACGTCGGACATCGACTCGTTCAGGGCGCCCGACTGGCCGAAGTAGGCCAGGTTCGCGGTGTGCTGGGTGACGCCGTGGGTGAGTTCGTGGCCGATGACGTCGACCGGCAGGGTGAAGTCGAGGAAGATCTCGCCGTCGCCGTCGCCGAACACCATCTGCTCGCCGTTCCAGAAGGCGTTGTCGTAGTTCTCGCCGTAGTGGACGGTGGCGTCGAGCGGCATGCCCTGGCCGTCGATGGAGTCCCGGCCGTACGCCGTCAGGTACAGCTCGAAGGTGGCGCCGAGGCCGGCGTGTGCGCGGTTGACGGTGGCGTCGGCGACCGGCGCCCCGCCCTCGCCGCGCACCTCGGTGCCGGGCAGCTCGGTGCCGTGCCGGGCGTCGTAGACGGTGCGGTGCGGCCGGGCCGGCTCCGCCCCGGCGCGCGGCGCGGCGGCGGCCGCGCCGATCACCGTGGTCAGGCGGCGGCGGGTGCGTTCGAGGGCGTCGCGCTGGAGGGTCCGGCGGGCCGGGACGGAGAGTGCGGGGTCGTCGTGCCGGGCCAGCCGGTCGAGGACGTGGGGCGGGACGATGGTGCACAGAGCGGGCTCGTGGCCCCCGTGAGTGGTCATGTCCCGCACCATTGCACTGGGTGAATGTGCTGTCACTACTAGCCACCATGATTGGTGAAATACCGGGACAGTCGTCGGCACGCTCCGTAGCGGAGTGGTATATCGCACCTTTTGTCCGCGGTGCGGCTCCCGTCCCGCATACTGGGACGGGCCCCCGCCTCCGGGGCGGCTCGGCTAGCATGCGGTGCATCATGCGTTTCGGGCTGCTCCTCCTTAGCTGCCGCGGCGAGGGCCTGTAGTCGAGGCCGACCCCCTCCCCGCGGAGCTTGGCGTTGCGTCGTCGGCCGTCCTCCAGGACACCTCCAAGGAGCCCCGCACCATGGCGAACCGCCAGCAGCCCACGTCCATGCCGGTCCACAAGTACGGCCGCTACGCGCAGGTCGACATCCCGGACCGCACCTGGCCGGAGCAGCGCGTCACCGCCGCCCCCCGCTGGCTCTCCACCGACCTGCGCGACGGCAACCAGGCCCTGATCGACCCGATGTCCCCCGAGCGCAAGCGGCGGATGTTCGACCAGCTGGTCAGGATGGGATACAAGGAGATCGAGGTCGGCTTCCCGGCCTCCGGGCAGACCGACTTCGACTTCGTGCGCTCGATCATCGAGGAAGAGGGCGCGATCCCGGACGACGTGACCATCTCCGTACTGACCCAGGCCCGCGAGGACCTGATCGAGCGGACCGTCGAGTCGCTGAAGGGCGCGAAGCGCGCCACCGTCCACCTGTACAACGCCACCGCCCCGGTCTTCCGCCGGGTCGTCTTCCGCGGCTCCCGGGACGACGTCAAGCAGATCGCCGTCGACGGCACCCGCCTGGTGATCGAGTACGCCGAGAAGCTGCTGGGCCCGGAGACCGAATTCGGCTACCAGTACAGCCCGGAGATCTTCACCGACACCGAGCTGGACTTCGCGCTGGAGGTCTGCGAGGCGGTGATGGACGTCTACCAGCCCGGCCCCGGCCGCGAGATCATCCTCAACCTGCCCGCCACGGTCGAGCGCTCGACCCCGTCCACCCACGCGGACCGCTTCGAGTGGATGCACCGCAACCTGTCCCGCCGCGAGCACGTCTGCCTGTCCGTCCACCCGCACAACGACCGCGGTACGGCGGTGGCGGCGGCCGAGCTGGCGCTGATGGCCGGCGCCGACCGCGTCGAGGGCTGCCTGTTCGGGCAGGGCGAGCGCACCGGCAACGTCGACCTGGTCACCCTGGGCATGAACCTCTTCTCCCAGGGCGTCGACCCGCAGATCGACTTCTCCGACATCGACGAGATCCGCCGTACCTGGGAGTACTGCAACCAGATGGAGGTCCACCCGCGCCACCCGTACGTGGGCGACCTGGTCTACACGTCCTTCTCCGGCTCCCACCAGGACGCCATCAAGAAGGGCTTCGACGCCATGGAGGCCGACGCGAAGGCGAAGGGCGTCACCGTCGACGACATCGAGTGGGCGGTCCCGTACCTGCCGATCGACCCGAAGGACGTCGGCCGCTCCTACGAGGCGGTCATCCGCGTCAACTCGCAGTCCGGCAAGGGCGGTATCGCCTACGTCCTGAAGAACGACCACCACCTGGACCTGCCCCGCCGGATGCAGATCGAGTTCTCGAAGCTCATCCAGGCCAAGACCGACGCCGAGGGCGGCGAGGTCACGGGCGGAGCGATCTGGTCGGTCTTCCAGGACGAGTACCTGCCGAACCCGGAGAACCCCTGGGGCCGCATCCAGGTCCGCACCGGCCAGTCGACCACCGACACGGACGGCGTGGACACGCTGACCGTCGAGGCCACCGTCGACGGCGACGACACCGTGCTGACCGGCACCGGCAACGGACCGATCTCGGCCTTCTTCGACGCCCTGCAGTCCATCGGCATCGACGTGCGGCTGCTGGACTACCAGGAGCACACCATGAGCGAGGGCGCCTCCGCCCTCGCCGCCTCCTACATCGAATGCGCGATCGACGGCCAGGTGCTGTGGGGGATCGGCATCGACGCGAACACCACCCGCGCCTCGCTGAAGGCGGTCGTCTCCGCCGTCAACCGGGCGGCCCGCTGACCGCTCCCACCAGCGCACCGGCCGGATCAGCCCCGGTCGGAGGGGCGCCCCGGCCCCCGTAACCGCTCCGGTACGGGGGCCGGGGCGCCCGCCGTTTCTCGGCCATCCGCCCACCCAGGTCACGGAAAGGTCTCTCCGGGGTGCTGACTGCACCTCCGTGGTGTGGCTAACATCACGAAGGCGCGGCAATGTTGCCGCGACGTTTCGCGGGAGGTGCGACGTGCTGCCAGGACGGGGACGAAACGGCCGTGCCACCGGGCTTGTGCGCATCCTGGGCACCCGGACCGCCTGGACCCCGCACGGGGACGGCGAGTTCTTCTGCCCGGGCTGCGGCGGCGACCGCAACTACCAGCGCCTCACCGGGCGCCGCCGCTTCACCGTGCTCGGAGTCCCCGTACTGCCGCGCGGCGAGACCGGCCCGGTCGTCGAGTGCGCCTCCTGCCGCCGCCACTTCGGCTCCGACGCCCTCGACCACCCCACCACCATCCGCTTCTCGGCGATGCTCCGGGACGCCGTGCACACCGTCGCGCTGGCCGTGCTCGCCGCGAGCGGCACCTGCTCCCGCAGCGCGCTGGAGACCGCCGCGGGCGGGGTCCGCGCGGCCGGGTTCGCCGACTGCACCGAGGAGCAGCTCGCCGCGCTGGTCGAGGCGCTCGCCGAGGACACCGGGCGGTTCCTCGACGAGCCGTGCGGCGCCGGGCTCGCCATAGAGCTGCACGAGGCCCTGGACCCGCTCGCCCCGCACCTCGCCCTCGTCGGCCGCGAGTCGATCCTGCTGCAGGGCGCCCGGATCGCCCTCGCCGACGGCCCCTACTCGCCCGCCGAACGGGACGTCCTCGCCACCGTGGGTGCCGCCCTCACCATCTGCGCCGACGACGTGACCCGCCTGCTCGCGGCGGCCCGCACCCCCTCGTAGCGCCGCCGCCCACGCCGCGACCGGGACGTTGCCGCTTGCCCCGGCCACGACCCCGCGCGACAGGGAGAAGCCCCCGGTGGTGCTCGGCGCAGGAGCAGCCCGCCGGGGGCTTCGCCGTCGCCCGGGCCCACGGGGGAGGCGCCGGGAGACGGCCCTGCGGGTCGTGCAGGACATGGTGGGTGCTGGTCATGGGGTGGCCGCCTCCTGGCGGTCGCGGGCGACGCAGCCCGGGATGCGCGAGGAGACCGTCACCACGCTGCTGGAGGCCGAGGCCCTCGCCCCCGAGGAGGCCGTGTGCCACCCCCGCACCAAAGCCCTCGTCGAGGACCTGCGGCTGCTCGGAGCGGGCAGCGCCGAGGGGCGCTTGCGCAGCCTCGCCGAGCGCTGTGGACTTCCCCGGTGACCACGAACCGCACCCTGTACGTCATCGCCTGCGCCGCGCCGCCCGCCCGGCGACTGTCCGTACCGATCAAGGCAGCCCAGCGAGCCGGATGGGACGTCTGCCTGATCCTCACGCCGTCCGCCCACCGGTGGCTCACCGAGGACGCCGAGGGCGAGATCGAGGCCCTGGAACAGCTCACCGGCCACCCCGTGCGCCACCAGTACAAGCTGCCCAGCCACCCTGACCTGCTGCCGCCTCCGGACGCGATGCTCGTCGCCCCGCTCACCAACAACACGCTGGCGAAATGGGCGACCGCCGTCTCCGACACCCTCGCCCTCGGGCTGATCACCGAAGGCATCGCGCTCGTACCGATCGTCGCCCTGCCCCACTTCAACGACGCCCAGGCCGCCCACCCGGCCGTCCAAGGGCACGTCGACTTCCTGCGAGAGGCGGGCGTGACCGTGCTGCTGGGCCAGGGCGGATTCACCCCTCACAAGCCCAAACGCGGCAACCTGGACGCCTACCCGTGGCAGGCCGCGATCGACGCCCTACCGGCCTGACCAGCACCGAGCCGCCCTGAGTCTGCGTGCGTCGATGTCCCGAAGCCGGGGACTCCGGGACATCGGCACCCGTTCCGCGGGATCCAGACTCCGAGCCGCGACAGTTGTATCCGGCCCGGCCTGTGGTTCTGCTGTGCGCACGTGAGGAAGGGGACTGTCAGAGCCCGTTGCGATGCTCTGCGTACACGGCGCTCGAACAGGGAGCGGTCTGGGGTGCTGGACGATCTGCTGGTGGTGGGATTCGACTTATGCGCCGAACGCGACGTGCGCATCGGTGAACGCCCGGCTGGGGAATCGACCTCCGGCCCGCCGACCAGCCCTGCAGGCTCGTCGTCCTCAGGCAGGGCCCGAATCCCGGCTCCGCGCGGCGACTGCTTCCTGGAGAAACTGAATCGGTGCCGGCTCGTGTCTGCGCCGGCAATGGGGTGGAAGGTCACCGTGGAGAGCGTTGACAAGCCCGTATGCCGGCTCAGGGTGAACATCACGATGTTTATCGTGTCGGCTCGGTGGATCACTGAGGGTGTCCTCTACGGTGTCACTGCCAGCTCGGCTGTTGGAGCGGCGGTCTGAATCAATGAAGGCCATCCAAATCCCCTGGTCAGTGAAATGAGTCACAGTGGGACGACACTACTGGACTGCGGTGAGGAAACTCATCGCGATGAGCGTCGGGCTACTCGTGCCCGTGGCCCTGTGCAGCAACGTGGGCGTGGCTCAAGCGGCTGCGCACTCTCCCATGTATGCGCCACCGGTTGCCGTCGACTCCTTTCCCTCCGGAAATCGGAGGGAGCCGGTCATCCTGTCCACCGATTTGGCGATGGGATTGACTACGGGTAATCGCAACGGAATCGCCACCTCGGTTCCAGACATCGACGACGCGTACGCATTCGCCCTTGCCGTCGCCCAGCGTGTCGACCTTCGGGGCGTCGTCGTGACGATGGGGAACTCGCTGGTCAAACCCTCGATGGTCACCGCACGAGCCACCAGGGAAGCGCTCCGTTCCCGGGTGCCCGTGGTCCAGGGGGCGGACGTCTGGCTGCCGGTCCTTCGCCAAGAAGAAACCGGCGGGGCGGACCTCACCGACAGTTGCGTCAACGACGGTGTTCGCTTCATGGCCGACCAACTGCATCGAACGCGGGGGCTGACCATCCTCGCCATCGGACCACTGACCGACGTGGCCTGCCTCGCCATGAACTACCCGGCGGAAGCTGCACGCGTCAAACGGGTCGTCGCGCTGGTCGGCAGCAAGCCGACAACGCCGCTGGAACTGTTCGGTCATCCGGCGGTGGACTTCAACTACATCATGGATCCACGCGCGGAAGCGATCGTACTCGAACAAACCTCGATCCCGTTCACCGCCATCAACTTCGAGCTGTCGTCCCTCGCCCCGATCCCGCTCGACCGGTTGCGCGAGATGGCCACCGATCCGGACCCGCTCGCGCGTTACTTCGGGCGGTCTTCACGGCCGCTTGTGGACGAGTTGGCGGCGAACGGCATCCCGGCCAAGCCCATTTTCGACGCGGCCGTCGTATGGCACCTCGTCCGCCCCGAGAGCCACGTCTGCCACCAGGTCGGCTTCCGCCTGAAAACCGGGTCACCGGCGATCACTCAGGCCGTCGACGACAACGTCACCGACTGGTTCTCCCCTGAATTCACCGACACCCGGCAGGTCACCGCATGCACGGGCTTCACGAGCGCACGGGCCGCAGCGGAATACAGACGCGCCGTCCTGGCAGCCGTTCATGCCGATTCCTCCGAGGGCTGACGGCGATGTCGTGAGCGACCGGCTGTGGTGCGCGCACCCTGCATCGGTCCGGACGCCGAACAGGTCGCGGGTAATTGACCCGGGGGTTGTTAGGCGTCCGGCGCCGATGAGGTCGCGGGCGCCTTGGCCGCTGGGCAGGGTGCCGCGCTGACAGTCCTCGTGGGCGGCGACGGTCAGCTGTTGCGTCGCCCGATGTTCGCTTGGATCGCTGGCGGCCCTGACTATGTCAGGTCCTTGCGCATCAACGTGCACATGGTTTCGTACCGCTTGACCGTGCCCTCTTCGGACTCCACGTCCCAGGAGTCCAGCTCACGGCCGTAGGGCCGATAGCCCAATCGCTCGTAGAGGGCTCGGGCTCTCGGGTTGCTCTCCTCCACGCCCAGTTCGGCCACCGCCAGACCACGGGCTGTGATCCGAGCCTCTGCGGAGCTGATCAGCAGGGTGCCGACGCCGCACGACTGAAGCGCCGGATGGACACCGAGCTGCCAGAGCGTGCCAGCACCACTCTTGAGAGGCTCCACGACACCCCGGACAGACGCCACATCATTTGGGCAGCCGCCTCGAGGCCGAGTCATCTGCTGCCCTGGCTGCGAGGTGCTCGGCCCAGTCGCGTCGGGCGTCAGGAAGTAGCGGATCAGGTAGCGCCGCTGGCTGGTGGCCCCGGCGATCCAGTCGTCGATGTGCTCCTGGGCGAGGTCGGCGAGGTCGGCGAGGTCGGCGAGGGCCAGGTCGCGTTTGTCCAACCAGGCCGGGAAGTCCAGGGCGACGCTGACGCGACGCCGGAGATCGCGGTCGCCGGGGGCAGGTCGGACCGTGGTGCCGGTGGTCGCTCTCCGATAGCCTGGTCGCGCGCACGAAAACGCGGTCCGGTTGGTAGCCCGGACGCTGCCGCAGCACGGCAGTCTGTATCCGCCCTCTCCAGGGATGTCCCGTGTGCCGGAATCCGGCCTCGTCAGGCCGGTGGCTGGCATGTACTGGAGAGTTCTGTGACTACCTCAGTGACCCTGACGATCCGCTTCGACGCCCCGTTCTGGGTCGGAGTCCTCGAGATCGCCGAGGCGGGCGAGGTCCGCGCCACTCGGCACGTGTTCGGCAGCGAGCCCACGGACGCCGAGCTGTACCAGTTCCTGCTGCGCCACGGCACGGCGCTGCTGGAACGCGCGCAGGCCAACCCCGCGGTGCCCGTGGAGACCCGGCGCCCGCTCCCGCACAACCCGAAGCGAGCCGCGCGGCTGGCCGCCCGGGAGGCCGCCGGAGTCGCACAGGGGCGACGCGGCACCGCGTCCCAGGAAGCGCTGCGGCTGGAACTCGAGCAGCGCAAGAGGTCGGCCGCGACCGAGTCCAGGAGGCGGAGGCGGGAGGAGGCCGAGCGCAGGTACGCGCTGGCGCAGGCCAAGCGCAAGCGCCGGAAGCGCGGGCGCTGAGGCGACGGACGACCGCGGGACGGGTGACCGGTTCTCCGCGCCGACCCGTTTTCCCTGCAGCCCCTGCACCTCGCCCGTCGGCTCGGCAGGGTCGGGACGGGCCGGGAGGGGGCCGGTACCGGCGAGAGCGGTACGAGCCCTGCACCAGCCCTGTGCTAGCCAGTCAGCCCGTGCAGGCCCAGCCGCATCACCAGCCGGTGCTCGCCCGGGCCGAAGTAGTCCCGGCGGACGCCCTGCTCGGAGGAGAAGCCCAGGGACCGGTACAGCGTGACGGCGGCGTCGTTGGCGGGTTCCACCGTCAGGCGGACCTCGTGGACGCCTTCGGCGCGCAACTGCCGAAGCACCTCCGCCATCAGCCGGCGGCCCAGCCCGCGCCCGCGTAGGTCGCGGGTGACGCCCAGGCTCACGACCCAGGCGACGTAGCCGTCCGAGGTGGTGGCGAACAGGACGTAGCCGTGCAGGCTCCGGCCGTCGTCCAGCACGAGGATGCGGTCGCCGTGCAGGTCGAAGAGCTGGCGGAGGACGAAGTGCGGGTACGGGTCCTCGGGGAACGCCTCCCGGTCCACCCGGAGCAGCTCCGGCAGGTCGGCCTCCGTGACCCCGCGGGTCGTCAGCCGCCGCTCGCCGGGCGCGGCCAGACAGGGGCGGTCCGTGGTGCCACCTGCAGAGGGGAAACGTTCCTCTGGAAGAGCCGTCATGCTGCCTCCTGCGGGTGAATGCGGGGGGTGCCGTCACTCGTGCGGGTGGTGCCGGGGAGACGCGCGTTCTTCGGTTTTCCGGTGTGTTCGGCGGAGTTCCGACCATCTTGGGCGGGGCAATCGGACTGTTCAAGACCGTAACGAGCTGCGGGAAAGCATTCGCCCCGGTGCGCCCCCAGTGCGCCGGGGCCCTCCCGTGCGCCTTGGGTCACCCGTCCGTGTCGACGGAAGGGGATACGCTTGCGGCCCCGCGGCGGTACCGTGGGCCAATGGCCTTGAGAGCGCCGGCGGACGCCCGGGTGAAGAATGCCGACGTGCCCTGGGGGGCATTCGACCCGATCGCCTACGTTGATCACAATTACCGCAAGCTCCAGGACGAGGACGCGGAGATCCTCCGAACGGTGCGGGACCATTTCGCGGGCCATTTCCGGAACCCGGCCGACGGGCCGATTCTCGGTATCGACGTGGGGGCGGGCGCCAACCTCTACCCGGCGCTGTCCATGCTCCCCTGGTGCGACGAGATCACCCTCTTCGAGCGCTCGCCCGCCAACGTCGGCTACCTCCGGGGGCAGATCGGCTCCTACGACCGCCACTGGGACCAGTTCTGGGACGCTCTTCGCGCCAACGATGCTTACGGCAACGTGAGTTGGGACCCCCGGGAGCGGTTCGCCGGGACCGTCCGGGTCGAGCAGGGTGATCTCTTCGACCTGGAGCGGCACCAGGGGCGCTGGTCGGTGGGGACCATGTTCTTCGTCGCCGAGTCGATGACCGGCTCGCGTGCGGAGTTCTTCCTCGGCGTCGAACGCTTCATGCGCGCCCTCGCCCCCGGTGCCCCCTTCGCCGCCGCCTTCATGGAGCATTCACGCGGCTATCACGCCGGTGACTATTTCTTCCCCGCGTGCGACGTGGGAGAATCCGACGTGTACGAGAGTCTGGCGCCGTATGCGCGCGACTTCAAGGCGCATCGGCTCACCGCGTCCGCCGGCGTGCGCGAAGGATATTCGGCCATGATCCTCGCCTATGGCTGGCGGAATTCGGAGCCCGTTCTTCCGGTCCATTGACCGGCGGTCCGCGCTTGTGGGTTGCGGCCCGGAATTCGCGATTCCGTTACCGAAGCCCGCGTACGGCCGCAGTGGCACGGCGGCGGTACGGCAGCGACACCGCACCACGGCGTCACCGGACGGCGGCGCCGCAGCACCGCAGCACAACCGTTCATCGACATATGTCATATCGGAGAATTTCCACGGCGGAAACGGGGCGTTCCTCGAACGAGGACAATGCGGCCTGTGTGAGGGGCAGGGGATGCAGTTCAAGCCGCGCCGGCACCTACTCGACATCTGGCAGGCGCTCGCCCGCCACTCCTTCGAGGACAGGGAGTGGGCCTGGGGGAAGTGGGGTGGGCAGAGCAGCGTCGCGGACGCCGAGCGCCTCCTCTGCCTGCTGTACCCGGCCACGGAGCTGACCGCGTTCCGCCTCGACGATCCGGACGTCACCCAGGAGGACATCCTCCAGGTGATGAAGGACGCCGGCGGGCGGCTGGACATCCCCGCCCACATCGTCACCACCGCTGCCGATTTCATGCGCGTCCACACCCGCGAGGACAAGGGCCCCAGTTTCGCCGGCGGCTACTACTTCAGCTCCCGCGAGGACGGCCGGGACGTCACCGAGGAGCAGCGCGCGCTCGGCGTGGTCGACTCCTTCTCCATGTCGATCACCCTGTGCCTCGCCCTGCTCGGCTTCCTCAAGGGCTACGAGACCAAGACCCGCCGCGCCGACATCCGGCGGACCATCGCCGAACTGCGCACCGCCACCAGCAACCGGCTCACCGCCGCCATGGTCGGCATGCTGCGCTCCTTCACCGTCAACGTCTTCGACGCCGACTCCCCCCAGGGGGACACCCTCACCGATGTCCTCGGTCAGGGCCGGCTGTCCCGACGCCATGTCCACCAGCGCTTCCAGGACCGCTTCCGCGCGCTGCGCGCCGCGATCGCCGAGACCATCTCCCTCGGCGTCGAGGTCGAGGAGCAACTCAAGGACGAGAACCAGCTCTTCGAATGCGGCTGGGCGTGGAGCATCGTGCGGGACGCGCCCCTGGTGCCGACCGAGGAGGCCATCGGGCCGCAGCCCGCAGGCGTCGCAGCCCCGGTGCCCTACCTCTACTTCACCGTCGTCGCCCTCGACGGTATCCAGGACCTGTTCTCCGACCGCACCCTCACCCTGGGCCTGCTCAACGCCGAACAGCAGAAGCTCGCCGAGTCGCTCAGACTGCGCTGGGAGATCACCCAGCAGTTCTGGTCCCGCATCGCCCGCTTCGACCCGGACCGCTGGCCGCTGGAGGACATCCCCTGGCGCACCACCGGGCAGAAGCTGGAGTCGGAGTACTTCTCCCTGTCCATCCTCGCCATCCTGGTCCACGACCTGATGCGCCGCCGCGCCACCGAGGACGACCTGACCCGCACCGTCGGGGTGATGGAACGCCTCGCCGAGCGCGGCCGGATCACCAGCCGCCTCACCCGCGACGACCCCATGATCAGGCTGCACAACCCCGGTGTCTCGCTGCCGCTGCAGGGCAGCGAGCGCATCGGGCCGCCGCTGCGCTGGTCCATGAACGACTACTCGGCCCAACTGCTCAAGCGCAGCGTGCAGTTGTGCACGCTCTCCCGCAGCCTCGCCTCCCACGACCGGCTGCTGCGGCTCGCGGAGGACATCTTCGACCACGTCTGGCGCCGCCGCATCCGCGACGGCGAGGGCGCCGGCCTGTGGGACAACGTCCACGCCGCCTACCCCGGTTCGCCCGTCCAGGAGCGGCCGGTACCGGTGTCCTGGAGCACCACCGAGCGGATCACCGAGGTGATGGTCCAGATCCACCAGATGTACCGGCAGCCGCCGATCCGCAGCGGCGAACTCTCCCAGCTCGCCCGCGCCCTGCTCAGCGAGTCCGCCCACCTCCTCGGCAACGAGCAGATGGAACCCGCGCCCCGCGACGACGGCAAACGCGGTATGCAGCTGCGGGGCATCGAGATCAAACTGCGCCGTGCCCGCACCCTCATCGGCGAGCAGCCGGGCACCGCCTACGCCCTCGCCCTCGACGTCCTCGGCCAGCTCGACGCGCTCGCGCGGGCCCGCGAGGCCGCCGCGCAGGGAGCGTGAGGCCGTGCTCGTCTTCGCCGCCTCCGACAAGGGAGGCACCGGCCGTTCCGTCACCAGCGCCAACCTCGCCTACCAGCGGGCACTGGCCGGGGACGACGTCTGCTACCTCGACTTCGACTTCGGCTCGCCCACCGCGGCGGCCGTCTTCGACGTGCCCGACGCCCACCGGGCCGCCGAGGACAGCGGACTGCACGCCTACCTGACCGGCGAGGTCGCCGAACCGGCCGCGATCGACGTCTGGGCGCACACCGAGCACCGGGTGCTGCGCAGCCGGCCGCCCGGTTCCGGACGGCTGATGCTGCTGCCCGGCGACCTCGGCGGCGGCGAGTTCGCCACCACGTCGGACACCCTGCGGCGCTGCGTGGACCTGCTGCTCCGGCTGCACGGCGAGTACGACCTGATCGTCGTCGACCTCAGCGCCGGCCGCAGCTACGCCGTCGACATGGCCCTGGAGGCCACCAGCCAGCGTGAGTTGCGCGGCGTGCCGGCCCGCTGGCTGGTCTTCCACCGCTGGACCCGCCAGCACGTGGCGGCCGCCGCCGACCTGGTGCACGGCAAGCGCGGCATCATCGCCGGAGGCGTCGCCCGCGGCCACGACGAGGCGGCCCTGCACGGCGCCATCCGCTTCGTCCGGGCCGCCGTGCCCGACCCCGAGTCCCCGGTGTCCGCCACCCAGTCGGCGTGGATGCGGGCCTGCGACGACGACCTGAGGCAGCTCGCCGCCCGGCAGGGCATCGGCCACAGCCAGGTGCTCGGCTCCGTACCCCTGGAGCCCGTCCTGCAGTGGCGGGAGCAGCTCATCACCGACGAGGACGTGCTCGACAGCCAGATCGCCGCCACGGAGACCTGGCAGGCCCTCAGCGAGCTGGCCGTCCGGCTCGCCGACGACAAGTACTGGGAGGAGGCGTGAGCGAGCCGACCGTGTTCCGGGAGACGACCGCCGAACCCCGCACCCAGTCCGTGCCGTTGTCGCACCTCTCCCTGGAACTGGGCCACCTC
The DNA here is from genome assembly GCF_047200655.1 of Streptomyces sp. MS06. Taxonomy (NCBI): domain Bacteria; kingdom Bacillati; phylum Actinomycetota; class Actinomycetes; order Kitasatosporales; family Streptomycetaceae; genus Streptomyces; species Streptomyces sp. MS06. Next base: position 22,616 of record NZ_JBJZOJ010000065.1, on the reverse strand, counting down.
TACATGGAGGACTTCGAGGCCGGTCCGGACCGGCTCCGCGCCCACTTCGCCGAGGTGCGGATCTGGGCCGACGCCGCCCGCGCCGCCGCCGCCCGCCGCCTCGGCGGCAGAAGGCCCCGCATCAGCACCTGCTTCCTCGTCGACGACTACTTCACCCGCTTCTCCACCCCCGCCCAGCTCGTTCCCGTCGTGCTGGCGGAGGCCGAGCGGGCCGGGCTGTCCGTCGACTACCTGGCCCGGGAGTCCGGTTGCGCGGTCGCCGGCCGGGTCGAACCGGCCGAGTCGGTGCTGCACCGCCTGGTCGAGTCGCCCTCTCCGGGCAGCAACGGTTCCCGCCCGCCGGTCGGCCAGACCGGCTGGCTCGCCAACGGCCGCCGCAGCCCGGCGCCCCGCCACGCCCTCGCCGAGGTCGCCCGCTGGGAGCCGCCGCAGGAGGCGGCGGCCCGCAACCACTCCGTCTTCATGGACGTCGAACTCTGGTCGGAGCGGGACGGCCGGCGCCTGTGGTCGTGCCCGTTCCTGGCCGCCGTCTGGCAACTGGCCCGCCTGGGCCTGCTGCGCCACCTCGGTGCGCCGGTGCTCGCGCCCGAGCCGTGGCCCGGGTCCGACTTCCCCGACGACTGGGACCGGCTGCCGCCGCTGATCCGGCTGAACGAGGCCGCCGCACCGTTCAGCGCCTACCGCACCTGCACCGTGATGCCGAACCGCTTCCTCGCCGTCGAGGACGCCGTCCGGCTCATCCTCGACCAGACGGACGTCGACGCGGGAGCGCTCCGGCAGGTCGCCGAGCGGTCCGCCCGCGAGGGCGTCGAGGTCCCTGCGGCGGTCGCCCAGCGCGCCGGCTACGTCTTCTACGAGGAGCCGCCTCTCCCGGAGGAGCCGCCGGCCCGGGGGGAGCCGTCGGCCCGGGAGGAGCCCGCCGCCTTACGGGAGCCCGCCCGGGGGGACGTCGGATGACGTCCGCGGGACAGCCGGCGGACGCGGTCCTCGCCTGCGGCGAGGTCCGCACCTGTCTGCTGCCGTCGTTCCAGGCGCTGGACGCCCGGGCCGCCGCCCAACTGCTGCGGCTGCGCGCCGACGAGCGGGTCCTGGTCTCCGAGCGGCCCAACCCGTACGTCCGCTCCCCGCAGGTCCTCACGGGCGTCGACTGCCCGCTGCCCGTGGCGGGCGGCGCCCGGGTCCGCGCCGTCGGCACCGTCGCGGCCCGCGCCGCCCTCACCGAGGGCCGCCTGCTCCAGACCACCGCGTACGCGGGCTTACCGGCCCGCGGGCCCGACCGGCGCCGCCCCTGGGGCGACTACCTGGTCCGGCCGGGTCTGCTGGAACCGCTGGGCAAGCTGCCCGTGCAGGCCGCCGCGGACGGTGCCCTGCGGGGGCCCGAGCGCGGCGAACTCGACCTCGGAATGATCGCCGAGGGCCTCCTCGCCCGGCTGGCGCGCCACCCGCTCCTCGACCACAAGGCCCCCTTCAAGTCCCGCCGCACCCGCCTGCGCTGGGCGGCCGTACGGGCACGCGAGGGGGAGGCGCCCACGCTCGACCGGTTCACCCTGGCCGAGGACGGGCTGCGCACCGTCCGGCTGAGCCTTCCGCAGCCGGCGTCGCTCACCGCGGTGGCCGGACTGTGCGAGGACCTGGCGCTGCACGACTGGCTGCTGACCACCGTGGTGCAGCTGCTGGACAGCAGCCGGCTCGGCGCGGCCGACGGCCCGGCCGCGGTCCTGGCACTGCGCCCGGCGGTCGACCACCTGCTGCACCTGTGGATGCCGGGTGCCCGCGTGGAGCCGTCGCTGGCCCCGCTCTGGGAGGTGCTGGAGCGGACGCCCGGCTTCACCCGCCAGTGGCAGAACCTCGTCCAGCGCATCCGGGACCAACTGGCCGTCCAGACCGTACCCCTCCTGCACCAGGCACTGAGAACCGGCTGACAACCGGCTGAGCTCCGACGGATCACCGACGGATCTCCGACGGATCACCGACGGATCACCACGCACCGCCGAGAACGGAACGAGCGGGGACCCGGGCACCGTCCGGGCACCGGCCCACGAGACGCACGGAGCACGCACCGAAAGGCGGAACCGACCGCACACCCGACGGGGGAGGAAGAACATGAGCGGAGCGACGACGAGTACGGGGGAGAGCGGGAGCGGGGCGCTCACCGCACGGGACCAGCGGATGTCCAAACTATTCCGCAGGACCCTGGTCACGGCGCTGGTGGCGGGCGGCACCTTCCTGCTGACCATCGCACTGAACGTGCAGGACGGGGACATCTGGCAGTGGACGGTGTCCATCGCCCTCGGCAGCGCGGCACTGATCGTCCAGTACCTGGTCGACTTCGGTGACCGGCTGGAGGCGGTCGAGGAGAGCCACCGCAGGCACGTCGACGAGATGAAGGCCCGCCTCACCGAGCAGCACGAGGAGATCCGCTTCACGGTCGACGAGAGCTTCGCCAAGATCAACGCGGCGACGGAGCTGTTCAGCAAGGTGGACGGCTCGGTGCTGCGCTCCGACGAGGTGACCCACCTGGTGCTGGGCTACACGCAGGTGGGGGACCGGGGTTCGGCCATCGTGAAGACCTTCGCCGAGGAGGAACTGGGCCGGCTCGCCCGGCTGATGGAGAACCTCAGCAACGGCGGCGCGGACTGCGCGGGCGAGAACCACGAGTGGCTGATCGACCTGACCCGGTGCGTCAAGAAGACGCTGTACGCCACCAGCACCTCCGTGGACCGGGACTTCTGGTCCAGCGAGCCCGCCCGCCGCTACCTCGCCGCGCAGGAGAAGGCGATCAAGACGCGCGGCGTGGAGATCCGCCGCCTGTTCCTGGTGGACCGGCGGGAGGAGGTCACCGAGAGCCTGCGCGACCTGTGCGCACGGCAGCGGACCTTCGGCATCGACGCGCGGATCGCCGTGCACGCGGAGCTGACGCCGACCGCGCAGATGACACCGCTGAACGACTTCATCATCTTCGACGGCGAGCTGTGCTACGAGACCGAGCCGGACATCCGCGTCATGCCGGCCAAGACCACGCTCAGGATGACCCGCGAGCACGTGGAGGAGCGCGTGAACCGGTTCACCGTGCTGTGGGAGGCGACGGAACCGCAGCCCGAGCCCGCTGCGGACCCGACGATCACCTGACGGCGCCGAGGAACCGCTCCCAGGCGGCGGCTCCGAACACCAGGACGCCGCCGCCGGGCACCTTGCTGTCCCGCACCGGCACCACACCGGGCACACCGTCGGCGACCTCGACGCAGTTGCCGCCTTCCCCGTTGCTGTACGTGCTCCTGCGCCAGCGGGCGGCACCGGGGAAGTCGTGGGCGACCTCGACGCAGCTGCCGCCGTTGCCGTCGCTGTAGGAGCTCTTGCTCCAGAGGGCGTTGCTCAGGTCGTACGCGCGCATCGTCTGAAGTCCTCCGCCGCCGACTCGATCAGGGCCAGGGACGCCGCCGGTGGCAGCGCGGCGGCCCTGAGCAGATCGTATGCCGCGTGCGCGCGCTTCACCACAGCCGGTTCGTCCAGCAGGCTGCCCGAATACACCGCTTCTGTATAGGCCGTTGGCGGGGCATCCTCGAACTCCATCAGTTCGAGCATTCCGTTCATGAGCGCATACGGCCCGGCAGCGTACGGCAGCACCTGCACTCCCACCGTCCGCTCCCGTGCGAGCGCCGCGATGTGCTCCAACTGGTCCGCCATGGCGGCCGGTCCGCCGACCGGGACCCGCAGTGCGTTCTCGTGCAGGATGACCCAGTACGTGGGTCGTGTGGCATCCCTGAGGATGCGCTGGCGTTCCATCCGGCCGGACACCCTGTCCTCGATGTACTCGTCCGGTGCGAACGGGGTCATCGCCAGGGTGACCGCCCGGGCGTAGGACGGGGTCTGCAGCAGCCCCGGCACCAACGCGGGCGCGAACTCGGAGATCTCCGTCGCCAGCGACTCCAGTTCGGCCGCCCTCGCGAAGTAGTCCGCGTACCGCCGGTCGTCGATGAGCTTGCGGCACATTCGCTCGAAGATACCGTCGGTTTGCAGTACCTCGTCGATGCGCTGGGCCACGTCCAACTGCGGTTTGCGAATGGCCTGTTCGAACTGGCCGATATAGCCACCCGATACGAACACCCTCGACCCCAGTTCCACCTGGGTGATTCCGGCGTTCTCCCGGCGCCGCTTCAGTTCCGCGCCGAAGAACTCCCAGGCCGCCTGCCGCGAACCGTTGGCCATGGCCAAGACCCTTTCTCTGCGCCGCACTTGTAGTGCTTGCACCCCTCGCGATTCTAGGTCCGGAGAGTCACCGTGGAGATGCGAAGCGTGAAAACCGAGAGGAAAGGGGAGTGACGTGTCGGCACGACACTCGGCGCGGTGTGTGGAAGAGGCGGAGGAGACCTTGGGCGAATTGCGGGCGGCGCTGGAAAAGGCCGGAATCACGCTGCCCTCGCTGCGGCTGGACCCGCTGGGTCTCGCGAGAGAGGCTCCCTGCCCGCTCGTCGACCTGGGGCGCTGTCCGGTCGACGTCGCCGCCCGGCTCGCGGCGGTGCTGCGGTGAGCCTGCCCGGTGTGCCGCCGGTGGGCTCCTGCGCCGTCGACACCCGCAGCGGCCGGGTGGGCGTCGTCATGGGCCACGAGGGTCCGTACCTCCAGCTGCGGCCGCTCGGCGGCGGCCGCGAGTGGGACTGCACCCCGGACGCGGTGCGGCCCGCCACCCCGGCGGAGCGGCTGCGCGCGGCGACGGCGTACGAGAACGCGCGCAGCCGGGGCGAGGTGCCCTGACCGCCCTGACCGCCCTGACCGCCCTGACCGCCCTGACCGGGCTCACCGCTCGGACCGGTGCGCCCGGGACCGCGGAGCACACGCGGGCGGAGGGCGGGCGGGGGAGCGGGGTCCCGCGGACCGCGGCCGGTACGCGAGAATGGCCGCATGACTCTGTTCCGCGACGACGGCATCGTGCTGCGCACCCAGAAACTGGGTGAGGCGGACCGGATCATCACACTGCTCACGCGCGGTCACGGACGGGTACGCGCCGTGGCCCGCGGGGTGCGGCGGACCAAGTCGAAGTTCGGGGCCCGGCTGGAACCGTTCTCCCACGTCGACGTGCAGTTCTTCGCCCGGGGCGGCGAGCTGGTCGGGCGCGGGCTGCCGCTGTGCACGCAGAGCGAGACCATCGCGCCGTACGGCGGCGGGATCGTCGCCGACTACGCCCGGTACACCGCCGGGACGGCGATGCTGGAGACCGCCGAGCGTTTCACCGACCACGAGGGCGAGCCGGCCGTGCAGCAGTACCTGCTGCTGGTCGGCGGGCTGCGTACGCTGGCCCGCGGGGAGCACGCGCCGCACCTGGTGCTGGACGCGTTCCTGCTGCGGTCGCTGGCCGTCAACGGCTACGCGCCCAGCTTCGGCGACTGCGCGAAGTGCGGGATGCCGGGTCCGAACCGGTTCTTCTCGGTGGCCGCGGGCGGCTCGCTGTGCGCGGACTGCCGGGTGCCCGGCAGCGTGGTGCCCTCGCCGCAGACCCTTGAGCTGCTCGGCGCGCTGCTCACGGGAGACTGGGCCACCGCGGACGCGTGCGAGCCGCGGCACGTGCGGGAGGGCGGCGGGCTGGTCTCCGCCTACCTGCACTGGCACATGGAACGCGGGCTGCGCTCGCTGCGTTATGTGGAGAAGTAGGCCGTACGGCCGGAAAGAGGAGACGAGGGGCAGATGGTGGTACGCGGGTTCCTGGGGCGGCAGCGCCGCGAGTACGAGGCACCGGAGCCGCATCCGTCCGGTGCCCGCCCCCCGAAGCTGCCCGGTGAACTGGTCCCGGACCATGTCGCGATCGTCATGGACGGCAACGGCCGCTGGGCCAAGGGGCGCGGGCTGCCGCGCACCGAGGGGCACAAGGTCGGTGCCGAGCGGGTGCTCGACGTGCTCCAGGGCGCGATCGAGATGGGTGTGGGGAACATCTCGCTGTACGCCTTCTCCACGGAGAACTGGAAGCGCTCCCCGGAGGAGGTGCGCTTCCTGATGAACTTCAACCGCGACTTCATCCGCAAGTCCCGCGACCAGCTCGACGGGCTCGGGGTGCGGGTGCGCTGGGTGGGGCGGATGCCCCGGCTGTGGAAGTCGGTCGCCAAGGAGCTCCAGATCGCGCAGGAGCAGACCAAGGACAACGACCGGCTGACCCTGTACTTCTGCATGAACTACGGCGGCCGGGCGGAGATCGCGGACGCGGCGAAGGCGCTCGCCGAGGACGTGAAGGCGGGCCGCCTGGACCCGTCGAAGGTCACCGAGAAGACGTTGCAGAAGTACCTCTACTACCCGGACATGCCGGACGTGGACCTCTTCCTGCGGCCCAGTGGCGAGCAGCGCACCTCGAACTACCTGCTGTGGCAGAGCGCCTACGCGGAGATGGTCTTCCAGGACGTGCTGTGGCCGGACTTCGACCGCCGGGACCTGTGGCGGGCCTGCCTGGAGTTCGCTTCTCGGGACCGGCGGTTCGGCGGCGCCATCCCGAACGAGGAGCTGCTGGCGATGGAGGGGCGGCCCGCCGAGGACTGACCGGCCGCCGCCGGGCCTGGCGCCCCGGGCCGGGCGGCGCCGGGGTGGGTGGCGCCGGGGTGGGTGGACGCCACGGGAGCGGCCCCGCTCGCGTCCGAGCGGGGCCGTGCGCGGTACCTGTCGACTAGTGGTCGTTGAGGTAGGTGTAGCCCTTGCACTCGCTTTCCTTGCCGGCCTTGTAGCGGCAGAACAGGAAGGCGATCTTGCGGTTCTCCGGGAGGTTGTACTTGCCTCCCATGGCGGCCTTGCGGGTGGCGCAGCGGCCGTTTCCGCCGACGTAGAAGTCGTAGCGCTTGCCGCTGTAGAGCTTGTCGAGGTACACGAACATCTTCACCGCGTACCCGTCGGCGTCCTTGTCGCAGATGGTGACGACGTCGCCGTACTCGTTGAAGTATCCGGTGCCGCTCCAGCCGGATATCTTCCCGAAGACGTCCCCCGTGTGCATCGTGTGATCGGCCGCCGCCGCCGTGTTGGCGACGCCGAGGACGAGTGCTGCGCTCGCGGCGACGGCACCGGCCATACGTCCGAACTTCAAAACGTACTCCCCTGTTTTTCACGGCACTTGCGGTCTACAAGCGCCGATGATCATCATATGAACTCAAGATCACGGAAGAGTAACTCCGGCGCCGTGCCGGAACAGGTCGTACCGGGCGGCCGGATGTGGTTCGCTGCCAGAATGAGTCGAGACCTGGAGACCGTCGCTTTCGCATCCGCCGAGGCGTTCGAGGCGTGGCTCGGCGAGAACCACGCCGCCTCGCCCGGTATCTGGCTCAAGCTCCGCAAGAAGGGCCCGGGCATCACCGCCCTGGACTACGCCCAGGCACTCGACGTGGCGCTCTGCTACGGCTGGATCGACGGCCAGAAGGCCAAGGTCGACGATGAGTGGTGGCTCCAGCGCTTCACCCCGCGCAAGCCGAGGAGCAAGTGGTCCAAGGTCAATCGGGAGAAGGCGGCCGCCCTGGTCGAGCAGGGCCGGATGCGTCCGCCGGGGCAGGCCGAGGTCGACCGCGCGAAGGCGGACGGCCGCTGGGAGGCCGCCTACGACGGGGCGAGGACGGTCACGGTGCCGGACGATCTCGCGGCGGCCCTGAGCGCCGAGCCGGCCGCGGCGGCGTTCTTCGAGACCCTGGACCGGCAGAACCGCTACTCGATCCTCTACTGGATCCACGACGCCAAGAGGGCCGAGACCCGGGCGCGCCGCATCGAGAAGTACGTGGCGATGCTGGTGAAGGGCGAGAAGCCGCACCCGTAGGCGAAGCCGCACCCGCGGTCGCGCCGGGCGGCCGCAGCCGCGTACGGCCCGGCCCGCGGCGCGACCACCGCCCCGGCGGCGGCCGGGCGCGGTGCGGGCGGTCGACGGACGTCAGACGCGCCCGAGTCCGGCTCCCGGTCAGGCCCCCGGCCTCGAACGGGCCCCGCCGCGCGCGCAGTCCGCGCAGGTGCCGAAGATCTCCACGGTGTGGGCCACGTTGACGAAGCCGTGCTCGGCCGCGACGCCCTCCGCCCAGCGCTCCACGGCCGGTCCCTCCACCTCGACCGCCTTGCCGCAACCGCGGCAGACCAGGTGGTGGTGGTGCTCGCCGGTGGAGCAGCGGCGGTACACGGACTCCCCGTCGGCGGTGCGCAGCACGTCGACCTCGCCGGCGTCGGCGAGGGACTGGAGGGTGCGGTAGACGGTGGTGAGCCCGACGGAGTCGCCCTTGTGCTTGAGCATGTCGTGGAGGTCCTGCGCACTGCGGAACTCGTCGACCTCGCTCAGGGCCGCCGCCACGGCGGCACGCTGCCGGGTGGCGCGGCCCTTCACGGGCGGTCCAGCGGTCGTCACCGTTGCCTCCTCAACGTCTGCACACGTCCGGCCCTGCCGGGCCATTGTGCCAGTCCGCCCGGCGGCGGCTCAGACGCCGACCTCGTCGCCCGCCCTTCGGCCGGCGGGGATCACGCACTCCGCGGGGTCGCCGGCCGGGTGCGCGGCGGCGGCCGCCCGGGCGCGCCGCCGGGCCAGCGGAGCGGCCAGTGCGGTGAGCGCGAGGAACGCCGCGATGGTCAGCAGCACGATCGTCGCCCCGGGCGGCACGTCCGCGTAGTAGGAGGCGACGGTGCCGCCGAGGGAGGTGGAGACGCCGAGGGCCGCCGCGACGGCGAAGGTGGCCGCGAAGCTGCGGCTGAGCTGCTGGGCCGCCGCCACCGGCACCACCATCAGGGCCGATACCAGCAGCAGCCCGACCACGCGCATGGCGACCGTCACCGTCACCGCCGCGGTGACCGCGGTGAGCAGGTTCAGCGCGCGCACCGGCAGGCCCGTGACCCGGGCGAACTCCTCGTCCTGGCTGACCGCGAACAACTGCCGGCGCAGCAGCACGGTCGTCAGGATCACGAAGGCGGCGAGGACGCAGATCGCCCGCACGTCCTGCTCCGACACGGTCGACAGGGAGCCGAAGAGATAGGAGAGCAGGTTGGCGTTGCTGCCCTGCGGCGACAGGTTGATCAGCATCACGCCGCCCGCCATACCGCCGTAGAAGAGCATGGCGAGGGCGATGTCGCCGCGGGTCCTGCCGTACCAGCGGATCAGCTCCATGATCACCGCGCCGAGCACGGAGACCAGCGTGGCCATCCACACTGGGGACCAGGACATCACGAATCCCAGGCCGACGCCGGTCATCGCGACGTGGCCGATGCCGTCGCCCATGAGGGCCTGGCGGCGCTGGACGAGGTAGACGCCGATCGCGGGCGCGGTGATGCCGACGAGGACGGCGGCGAGGAGCGCCCGCTGCATGAAGGCGTAGTTCAGGAGGTCCATCGAGTCAGCGGTCCCGTCAGCTCAGCAGTCCGGTGCGGATCGGTTCGGCGCCCGCGGGCGCGTGCGGGTGCACGTGGTCGTGGCCGGGCAGGGCGTGCTGGCCGACCGCCCGCGGAGGCGGGCCGTCGTGTGCCACGCAGCCGTCGCGCAGGACGACCGCCCGGTCGATGAGGGGTTCCAGCGGGCCGAGTTCGTGCAGCACGAGCAGGACGGTCGTGCCGGCCGCCACCTGCCCGCGCAGGGTCCGCGCGAGGATCTCCTGGCTGTCCAGGTCGACGCCCGCCATCGGTTCGTCCATGACCAGCAGTTCGGGCTCGGCGGCGAGCGCGCGGGCGATGAGCACCCGCTGGTGCTGGCCGCCGGAGAGGGCGTTGACGGAGTCCTTCGCGCGGTCCGCCATACCGACCAGGCCCAGGGCGCCGCGCACCGCCTCGCGGTCGGACCGGCGCAGGATGCCGAACCGGGTGCGGGACAGCCGCCCGGAGGCGACGATCTCGGTGACCGTCGCCGGTACCCCGCCCGCGGCCGTGGTGCGCTGCGGTACGTAGCCCACGCGCCGCCAGTCGCGGAAGCGGCGCCGGTCCGTGCCGAACAGTTCGATCGTGCCGGCGGTCACCGGCACCTGGCCGATGATGCTGCGCACGGCCGTCGACTTGCCGGAGCCGTTCGCGCCGAGCAGCGCGACCACCTCGCCCCGCCGCACGGTGAGGTCGATACCGCGCAGGACGGGGCGGGAGCCCAGTTCGGCCCGCACGCCGCGCAGCGAGACGACGGTTTCGGGTGCCGGGCGGGGGCGTTCCACCCGGCCGGCGCCGCCGCGGGTCTCCGTCCGGCCGGTCGTGCCGGTGCTTTCGGCGGGGCCGGTGGTGCCGGGGTTCTCCGCGGGGCCGGTGGTGCCGGGGTGCTGCGTCGGGTCGGTCACTTCGCCCCCAGGGCGGTCCGCAGGGCCTTCAGGTTGGCCTGCATGACCTGGAAGTAGTCGTGGCCGCGGGACCGGTCGGTGATGCCCTCGATCGGGTCGAGGACGTCGGTCCGCAGATCCGCGTCCCGGGCGATGGTCCGGGCGGTCTTGTCGCTGACCAGGGTCTCGTAGAAGACGGTGGAGACGCCGTCGGCCTTCGCCAGCTCCTCCAGGTCCTTCACGCGCGAGGCGCTGGGCTCGGACTCCGGGTCGAGCCCGTTGACGGCCTCCTCGGTCAGCCCGTAGCGCTCGGCGAGGTAGCCGAAGGCGGCGTGGGTGGTGAGGAAGACCTTGGACGAGGTGTGCGCCAGGCCGTCCTTGAACGCGGTGTCCAGGGTGTGGAGTCTGCCGAGCAGCGCCGAGGTGTTCTTCCGGTAGTCCGCCGCGTGGTCCGGGTCGGCCTTCTCGAAGGCGCGGCCGACGCCTTTGGCGACCTCGGCGTACCTCACCGGGTCGAGCCAGATGTGCGGGTCCAGTGCGGCCTCTTCGGTGCCGTGCTCGTGGTCGTGCTCGGCCGCGTGGCCGCCGACCTCGTTGCCGTGGGCCTCCAGGGAGGTCAGCGAGGCCGCGTCGATCTTCGTGCGGACGTCGGACTGGGCGATGGCGTCGTCGACGGCCGGCTGGAGGTTCCTCAGGTAGAGCACCGCGTCGGCCTTCTCGATCCGCACCCGCTGCTTGACGCTGAGTTCCAGGTCGTGCGGCTCCTGGCCGGGCTCGGTGAGGCTGGTGACGTGCACGTGGCCGCCGCCGATCTGCTCGGCCAGGAAGGCCATCGGATAGAACGACGCGACGACGTCGAAGGTACCCGCGCCGCCCGTGCCGTCGGCGGCCGCGGAGTCGGTGGAGCAGGCGGTGAGGGTGCCGAGACCGAGTGCGGTGACCGCCGCGAGGGCCAGTCCGGGTATGAGCTGCCGTCGTTTGTTCATGACAGTCATTTTCAACAAAGATGGAAACCGTTGTCAACAAGCGGGTCGGGGGGCCGTCGGGCAGGGGCCGATTTGGCCCGGGGGGAGGCGGCGCCGGTACGCTGAAGCATTCGCTGGAAGCGTCTCCGCTTCGTCGCCCGTCGTCGTAATGAAGAGAGCACCGTGGCCGCCGACAAGATCGACACCATCGTCAACCTGAGCAAGCGCCGTGGCTTCGTTTTCCCGTGCAGTGAGATCTACGGCGGCCAGCGTGCCGCCTGGGACTACGGACCGCTGGGTGTCGAGCTCAAGGAGAACATCAAGCGCCAGTGGTGGCGCTACATGGTGACCTCGCGCGAGGACGTCGTCGGTATCGACTCGTCCGTGATCCTGGCCCCCGAGGTCTGGGTCGCCTCCGGCCACGTCGCGACCTTCACCGACCCGCTCACCGAGTGCACCGCCTGCCACAAGCGGTTCCGCGCGGACCACCTGGAGGAGGCCTACGAGGAGAAGAAGGGCCGCGCCCCGGAGAACGGCCTCGCCGACGTCAACTGCCCCAACTGCGGCAACAAGGGCCAGTTCACCGAGCCCAAGCAGTTCTCGGGCCTGCTGTCCACCCACCTCGGCCCCACCCAGGACTCCGGCTCCATCGCCTACCTGCGCCCCGAGACCGCCCAGGGCATCTTCACCAACTTCGGCCAGGTGCAGACCACTTCGCGCCGCAAGCCGCCGTTCGGCATCGCGCAGATGGGCAAGTCCTTCCGCAACGAGATCACGCCGGGCAACTTCATCTTCCGCACCCGCGAGTTCGAGCAGATGGAGATGGAGTTCTTCGTCAAGCCGGGCGAGGACGAGAAGTGGCACGAGTACTGGATGGAGCAGCGCTGGAGCTGGTACACCGGCCTGGGTCTCCGTGAGGAGAACATGCGCTGGTACGACCACCCGAAGGAGAAGCTCTCCCACTACTCCAAGCGCACCGCCGACATCGAGTACCGCTTCCAGTTCGGCGGCGGCGAGTGGGGCGAGCTGGAGGGCGTCGCCAACCGCACCGACTACGACCTCTCCTCCCACTCCAAGGCCTCCGGCCAGGACCTGTCCTACTTCGACCAGGAGGCCGGCGAGCGCTGGACCCCCTACGTCATCGAACCGGCGGCCGGCGTCGGCCGCACCATGCTGGCCTTCCTCCTCGACGCCTACGTCGAGGACGAGGCGCCCAACGCCAAGGGCAAGCTGGAGAAGCGGACGGTGCTGCGCCTGGACCACCGGCTGGCGCCGGTGAAGGTCGCCGTGCTGCCGCTGTCCCGCAACCCGGAGCTCTCCCCGAAGGCCAAGGGCCTCGCCCAGGCGCTGCGCCAGAACTGGAACATCGAGTTCGACGACGCCGGCGCCATCGGCCGCCGCTACCGCCGCCAGGACGAGATCGGCACGCCGTACTGCGTGACGGTCGACTTCGACACCCTGGACGACAACGCGGTCACCGTCCGCGAGCGTGACTCGATGAAGCAGGAGCGGGTCTCCCTGGACCAGATCGAGGGCTACCTCGCCGGCCGCCTGGCCGGCTGCTGACCCGACCGGCCCCCGCGCCCGTCGTTCGCCGCCCCCTGCCGATCGCGATCCGATCGGCAGGGGGCGGCGCGTTTCCTCGGCCCGGTCCCGCTGCTCACGGAGTGAGCGGGGAGGCCGGGGGCGGGCCGTGCGTGCCGGGCGGGAATCTTGATCGGGAAGGTCGATCGCGAAGGCCGATCGGCCCCACCGCCCGGCAGCGCCCGTCAGTCGTCCTGCGCGGCGTCCTGCTCCGCCGATGCCGCCGCGGACTCGGCCGCGTTCACCTTCTGCAGCATCTGCTCATAGCCCGAGGGCGTGGTGGCCGAGGAAGGTGCCGACGAGGTCGCCGGGGACGCGGTGTTCCGGGGCGCGCAGCCCGCGGTGACCGCCGCGAGTAGGGCCGCCGCGGGAAGCGCGCAGGCGGCCGCCCGGCGTGCCCGAGTCACTTCGCCGCCTTGCCGCCGCCGTTGTCCCGGCACCAGGTCCGCACGTCCGCCAGGTCCTTCTGCCGCTGCGGGAGGGAGGCCGCCAGCGATTTGCGGAAGGCGAGCCGGTCCTTCAGCAGCGCGGCGACCTCCTGGTGGCCGGCCTTCTCCGCGTTGTCCACACGCTGCTGCAGCCGGGCCACCGAACCGCGCGCGCCGGCGCCGGCGTCCAGCCGCTTCAGGGCCCGGTCGATCCGCCGCTCCAGCTTGGGCACCCGCTTGCACAGCTTCGCGGCTCCGTCGCCGGTCGGCGCCGGCGCCGGTGTGCCCTCGGCCGCGGCCACCCCGGTGGTGCCCGCCAGCACCGCTGCCGCGGCGAGCCCGACCAGCAGGGTGCGCCGTCGTCGTACCCACATCCTTGCCTCCGTTTCCCGGGCGGCCGCACCGGCCGCCCGACGGTCGCGCCGGACGATCCGTTCCGTCCGGCGCGACGGACGCTAGGAAGGGTCTTTGTGGGAACTCTGTGGCCGGTTCGCGCCGGCCGTTCCGATCAGCCAGTCGCGCCGTTCGGGCGGGGCGGCAGCCACACCCGCCGGCAGCCGCACCTCGAAACGCGCCCCCACGCCGTGCGGGCCGTCCGCCACGGTGACGGTCCCCCGGTGCAGCGCCGCCTGCTGGGCCACGAGCGTGAGACCGAGCCCGGAACCCTCGCTGTCCGGCCCCCGCCGGAACCGGTCGAACACGCGCTGCCGCAGGTCCGGCGGGACCCCCGGCCCACCGTCGTCCACCGTCACCACGGCCCGTTCTCCCGCATGCCGCACCGCGATCGACACGACCGCCCGGCCCCGGGCGTCCCTGCCGTGGACCAGCGCGTTGGCCAGCAGGTTGTCGAGCAGCAGGCGCAGGCCGGGCTCCCAGCCGTGCACCGTGACCCCGGGGGCCGCGTCCAGGGCGATCCGGGCGCCGGGGGCCCGGCGCCGGGCCTCGGCGACCGCGGCGTCGGCGATCTCGGTGAGGTCCACGGCCCGGAACGCCTCCGCCTCCACCAGGTCCGCGCGCCCCAGTTCGCGCAGCATCACCAACAGGTGCAGCAGGCGGGCGTGTTCGCGGCGCAGATCGGTGAGCACCTCGGTGCGGTCCGGGTCCGGGAGGTCGGGGTGCGCGGCGAGGATGTCGAGGTTGGTGCCCAGGCTCATCAGCGGCGTGCGCAGTTCGTGCGCCGCCGCCGCCGAGAACGAGCGTGCCGTCTCCAGCGCCTCGGCGGTGCGGCCGGCCTGCTCGTCGTAGCGGGCGAGCACGGTGCTCACGGTGGCCGCGAGATCGTCCACCTCGGTCACCCCCGTCCGCCGGTGGTACGGACGGGCGCTGCTCGTCCGGGGGTCGAGTCCCGCGGTACGCCGGGTGAGGCGGCGCAGAGGTCCGGTGGCACCGGCCGCCAGACCCCAGGCGATGAGGCCGGACAACGGGGCGGCCAGCAGCGTGATCAGCAGCACGCGGCGGCGCACCAACCGGAGTTGGCCGCGGTCGGCGCTGTCCGGCGAGAACACCCACAGGGTGCCCGTGGCGTCGGCGGTGCGGACCTGCCGGGACAGCGCCCGCCAACCGGTGCCGCCCGCCCGGACGGTGACCGGACCGGCCGCCCTCGCGGGCAGCGGCACCGAGGCCGCGGGCTGCGGGCCGCCCTGGAAGGTGGCGTCCGGCCCGATGACGCGGATGCCCACATCGAGGGCGGCGCTGTAGAGCCGGCGCTCGCTGAGGTCGGCCGCCCTGGGCCGGTCGGCGGTGCTGGCGCGCAGCAGGGCGCGGGCGTCCGGCGCGAGGGTTGCCGCGCGCTGCCGGAGCTGCCGGTCCTGGGCGCTGTGCAGGTCGCGGGCGACCAGATGCAGCAGCAGCCAGCCGAAGGCGAGCACCAGCAGCGGCACGGTGCAGCCCACCGCGAGCCCGATGCGCGTCGACAGTCTCACGGCGCCTCCCGCAGGACGAAACCCACCCCGCGCACGGTGTGGACGAGCCGCCGCCCCCCGTCCGCCTCCAACTTGCGCCGCAGATAGCTGACGAAGGTGTCGACGGCGTCGGTGCGCACGTCGAAGTCGTAGCCCCACACCCGCTCCAGGAGCTGGTCGCGGGTGAGGACGAGACCGGCGTTGCGGGCGAGGACCTCCAGCAGTTCGAACTCCCTGCGGGTCAGCTCCAGCGACCGCCCGTCCCGCTCGGCGGTACGTGCCGCCGGGTCGATCACCAGGCCCGCCACCCGCAGCACCTCCCGTCCGGTGGGCGGCCGGCGGCGCAGCAGCGCGTGCAGCCGCAGCACGAGTTCCTGCAGGGCGAACGGCTTCACCAGGTAGTCGTCGCCGCCCGCCTGGAGACCCGCGATACGGTCGGCGGTCTCGTCGAGCGCGGAGAGCATCAGCACCGGCAGGTCCCGGCCGGCGTCACGGAGCCGGGTGCACACCTCGATGCCGCTCATACCGGGCATCGACACGTCCAGGACGAGCACGTCCGGCGGTGCGTCCCCGACGGCGGCGAGCGCCTCGGGACCACTGCCCGCGGTGCGTACCGCGAAGCCGCTCAGCCGCAGTCCGCGCTCCAGCGAGCGACGGATCGCCGCATCGTCGTCGACGACCAGGACGGCTCCCTGACCTGCCGTGTCCCCCATGCGCCCCTCCCGAGAAATGCGTCGGGCAAGAGTACGACCCCTGCCGGGCGGCGACAGCCGTCGCGCGGCATCCCGGTCGGGGGGACACGGTGGTGCGGCGGCGCAGCGGGAACGCGCGCGACGCCCTGCGGCAGGTGGCCGCGGCGGTCTGCGGCGCGTGGCGGAGGCCGGGCGCCCGGCGCTCAGCCCTCCGCCGGCGTCGCCCGCTGCGCCGCCCCGGGTGCCGCCGGGTCCACCGTCGCCTGGTGGGCCCCGGCCAGATGCTCCTCGGCCTTCAGCCACGGCAGGAACTGCGCCCCGCGCCGCCAGCCGCAGGTGTCGCAGCTCAGGGTGCGCCGGCCGCCGGTGCGGCCCACCCGGACGACGTGCCGGCGCCCGTGCCGGTCCCAGCGGCGGACCTCGCTCGTGTCGATCTGCTGCATGACGCCTCCCGCGGTCGTCCCGGTCGTCCCACCCGTACGCACGGACACAGTTGCTCGCGCAGCAAGGAGTGTGCAGCAAGAACAACATCAACGGGGCGCCCGTGCGGCAGAGCCGGTCCGGCCGCGGGCCGGCTCAGTCGAGCGTGCGCGGCAGCCGCAGACTCAGCAGCCCGGTCAGCGCCACTCCCGCCAGCTGCACCAGCAGCGTCGTGACCAGCGCGTCCCGCATGCCCTGCCCGGGCACCAGGGAGAGGAACAGGGTGCCGAGGGTGGCCACGCCGAGCGCCAGGGACGACTGGTGGGTGGTGGTCATCACACCGCTGCCGACCCCTGCCCGCTCGGCCGGCACCTCCGACATCACCACCCGGAAGATCACCGGCAGTTGCAGTGCCTGCCCCGCCCCGGCCACCGCCGTCCCCGGCAGCAGCGCGACGAAGCCCAGGTCCGGCCAGGACCGGTGGGCGGCCATCGCGATCAGCGCCACGCCCACCGCCTGCAGCGCGGAACCGGCCGTCACCACCCGCGTGCCGAACCGGGCGATCAGCCGCGGACCGACCAGCGAGAACACGAAGAACACCACCGCCAGCGGTGCCAGCGCCAACCCCGCGGCGACCGGGCCCAGCCCGGCGCCCTGCTGCAGGGCTACCGCGATGACGAACATGAAGCCGCTGAAACCGACCGAGAACGGCAGGATCAGCAGCAGTCCCCGGCGCAGCGACACCAGGGCGAACAGGCTCGGCGGCACCAGCGGCGTACGGCCCAGCCGGTCGGCACGCCGCTCCACCGTCCAGAACGCGGCCGCCGCGAACGGGAACGCGGCCAGGGACAGCCACGTCCACAGCGGCCAGCCCGCCGCCCGCCCCTCGGTCAGCGGGACCAGCAGGGTCAGCAGCGCCACCGCGAGCAGGACGGTGCCGAGTCCGTCCACCGGCTCGGGACGCGGCGAGCGGGTCTCCGGCACGTACCGCGCGGCCAGCAGCAGGCCGACCGCCACCACCGGCACGTTCACCAGGAACACCGAGCGCCAGCCGCTGCCCGCGAGATCGGCGGCGACCAGGACGCCGCCGAGGACCTGCCCGGCCACCATCGCCAGTCCCGCGGTGGCGCCGTACAGGCCCATCGCCTTCGCCCGGCGCGCTCCGGCGGTCGTGGCCTGGACGGTGGCCAGCACCTGCGGCAGCATCACGGCCGCCGCGACGCCCTGCGCCACCCGGGCCGCCACCAGGGCCCAGGCGGACGGCGCCAGCCCGCAGGCCAGCGAGGTCAGGCCGAAGGCGGCCATGCCGGCGAGGAAGAGGCGGCGCCGGCCGAAGAGGTCGCCGAGGCGGCCGCCGAGGACGAGGAGGACCGCGTAGGCGACGCCGTACCCGGCGACGACGAGTTCGAGGACCGACTCGCCCGCCGCGAGGTCCCGGCCCATGGTGGGCAGGGCGACGTTGACGATGAAGAAGTCGACCAGGGGCAGTGCCGCCGCCAGCAGCACCGTGAACAGGCCCGCGCCGGTGAGCGCGGGCGGCGCCGCCGGAGCGGCTCGCAGGGAACGGGAAGCCCGTAGGGAACGGGAAGCTCGCAGGGAACGGGAAGTGAGGGTCTCGGTCACGTCCTCGAGCCTGCGCCGACACTCAGAGGGGTACCAGAGTGTGCTTGTCCTGGTACAAGAAGTACCTGGAAACATGCTCCGCCGGCAGGCAGGCTGGCATCATGACGACCGTGGCCCCGCAGACGCACACGCAGGCGCAGGCGCAGGCGCAGACGCACACGCAGGCGCAGACGGAGTCCGCCGGCCCCGACCCCGCCCGGCGCGGGGCGGAGATCAGGCGGCACGAACTGGGCGCCTTCCTGCGCAGCCGCCGCGAGCGCATCGACCCCGAGCAGGTCGGCCTGCCCCGCGGCCGGCGGCGGCGCACCCCCGGCCTGCGCCGCGAGGAGGTGGCCCAGCTCTCCTCGGTCGGCGTCACCTGGTACACCTGGCTGGAGCAGGCCCGCCCGATCCAGGTCTCCGTCCAGGTCCTGGACGCCCTCGCCCGCACCCTCATGCTCGACCCGACCGAGCGGGCCCACCTCTTCCAGCTCGCCGGTGCCGTGGACCCCACGCCCGCCCGCGACTGCCCCTCGGTCACCCCCGCGCTGCGGACCGTGCTGGAGCAACTGGAACCGCTCCCGGCCTGCATCCAGAACAGCCGCTACGACATCCTCGCCTACAACCGCACCTTCGGACTGCTGCTGTGCGACCTCGACGAGGTCCCGCGCGAGGACCGCAACTGCATGATCCTCTCCTACACGAACGAGGAGTGGCGCTCGACGCTGGTGCACCTCCAGGAGGCGCAGCGGATCATGGCCGCCCGCTTCCGCGCCGCGATGGCCGGACATCTCGGCGAGCCCGCCTGGAAGATGCTGCTCAAGCGGCTGCGCGAGCAGTCGGCGGAGTTCCGCGAGGCCTGGGACCGCCACGAGGTCGTCGCCCACCGCAGCAAGCGCAAGGAGCTGCGCAACCGCCACGTCGGCCGCGTCATCCTCGACCAGACCGACCTGTGGCTGAACCCGGAAGTCGGCGCGCGGATGGTGACGTACGCGCCGGCGGACGAGGAGTCGCGGGCCCGCGTCGAGAAGCTGCACGCCCTCGCCCTGGAGCGGCACGGCACCCGGTGACGGTGGGCGGTGCCGCGCTCACGTCCGGTCGAACCTCCAGGTCAAGGCCTTCCACTCCCGATTACCGCTCGGTAGGGTGCGCGAGTGGCGCGCGGGCGCCCCGGTGAGCGAACCGACCGAGTGGAGTCACAGATGAGGGTCTGGAGCCGTGCGTCGTTCTGGTGGCGTCTGGCGGTCGCGCTGAGCGCCGGTACGGGTCTCGTGACCGGGACCGCCTCGCTGGTCTACTTCACGGTCCAGAGCAACGTCATCGCCTTCGGCTACTTCGGGGCAGCCGTCTACTGGATGCTCAAGCGGAACTCCACCGAAGCGCCGGCCCCCCGCCTGCGGGGAGCGGTGACGCTCTACCTCCTGATCACCGCGCTGGTCGCGCACTTCGTCCTCAACCACGGCGCCAATCCGCTGCCCGGACTCGGCCCCGGCCCGGACCGGCTGGCCAACTGGTCCACCTTCTTCCTGCACTACATCACGCCCGTACTGGTCATGATCGACTGGCTGGTACTGCGTCCGCGCAACGCCTCGCACCTGCGTGACGTCCCGCTCTGGCTCGCCTTCCCGCTGACCTACGCCGCGGTCACCCTCGCCCGGGCGGCGATGTTCCCGCACTTCCCCAACAAGTACCCGTACTTCTTCCTGGACGCGGACAAGCACGGCTACGGCTGGGTCGGCCTGCAGGTCCTCCAGCTCACCGTCGGATTCACCGCCCTGGCGCTGCTGGTGGTGGCACTCGACCGCCTCGGCTCGATGTCGGCGGGACGCCTCCTTATCCGCCGCTCGCCCCAGCCTCTCGCCGAGCAGCCCTGACCCGGGCAGCCCGGCTGCCCGCGCCCTCCCGGAGGCGTCGAAGGGGCCATGGCCCAGGGCTTCTCCGGCGTGGTCCGGACGGATGGACGTCTCCAGGCTCGGCAGCCTGATCCGACGATGACGGGGGCCATCCACCCGGCTCTCGCCCCCTCGTCGGACTGACGTGTGCACATCTCTATGCTCCGGGCATGAAACTCTTCGGGCGACGCGGCCGAAAAGAAGGCGCCGAGCAGAAGGTGCGGCCCTCTCTGGCCGATGCCGTGGACCTGTATCGAGCCGGGCACTATGCGGAGGCTGAAGCAGCGGCCCGCGCCGTGGCCTCCTTCCGGTCCTGGCCGCGCGAGGAGGCGCCGCAGGCCCTGAGCATCGCTGCGATGGCAACGGGCGCCCAGGGCCGCCACGCCGAGGCCGCCGACGCGTACGACGCACTACTGCCGGTCTTCGGAAGGATCTTCGGCGCCGAACATCCACAGACCTTGAGACTGCGCTCGAACCGTGCCCAGGTGCTGGCCGTGCTCTCCCGGCACACCGAGTGCGAGGCGGAGTGCACGGCCCTCGCCCGGGCTGCCGCCCGTGGCAGAGGGAGGGGGATGCGGCTCATCGCGATGGCCGCCCAGAACGGATTGATCTACGCCCTCAACGGGCAGGGCCGCCACCTGGAAGCCGAGACGCTTGCCCGCGAGGCCCTCGCCGGCCATCGGGGACCGGATCGGTTCATCCTGGGCCTGCGGCTCGGTCTGGCCCGCAGCCTCAACGGCCAGGCCCGCCACGAGGAGGCGCTCGCCGAGGCGCAGCGTGCCGACGGGCTGCACCGCAACCTGCCTGAGGATCAGCGCCGTCCGGAAGTCGGCGCCGTCGAGCTGGCCATGGCCACCTCCCTCCGAGGGTTGGGCCGCGGCACCGAGGCCCGTACCTGGGCCGCGGCCGCCTATGACGGCTGCCTGGTCGTCTTCGGCCAGGACCACTACCGCACCACCGAGGCCCGAGCGCTGCTCGACCGCATCCTCGACGGCGCCTGATCGACCGGGTCGGGGCCACCACCCGGGCCGGCATGCCTCCGGAGGAGGCGGCACCGTACGTGGTGTCGGCGGGCACCGCCCCTCCGGCTCGGCCGGTGCTGCGCGGGGCGGTCAGTCCAGCGGCTTGAGCTGCGAGCGGCGGATCTCGTGGGTGATCTGCGGGGACCCCACCGGCTCGCCGTTCTGGACGACGTAGTACCCCTTGTCGGGATTGGCCTCGGCCCAGAGCTGGAAGAAGTCAGCCCCGGCCCGGGTGGCGTAGTTGGCCACGTTGTATCCCCGACTGACGGCGACGGCCCTGTCCCAGATCTGGTCGACCGTCTGGTACGAGTGGTGGTCCATCTCGCCCGTCCCCAGGTCGACGCGCTTGACGTTCGCCGTCCTCCGTTTGCCGCGGATGGCCTTGATCTGCGCGGCGAACATGATGGTGTAGCCGAGCTCCATCGCCACGTTCTCGGTGCCGTGCACGGCGTGTCCCAACGCGCCGGGGTTGTAGACGAGCTCGAGCGGGCCGTTGTCCTGCTGGACGATGAAGCGGCGGGCTATCGGGTTGTGCGCGTGCAGGAACCGGTCGTGCGGGACGGCCAGGTACTGGACGTCCTCCACGACGAGGTCGGCTCGCTGCCCACTGGCGAGGGTGACGGGCACGTGATGCGCCTTGTGGGCTGCCAGTACCCCCGGGTGTTCACCGGCCATGACTGCTACCCCGTTCTTCCTCAGGATCGAGTGGAGTTGAAGTTGACCGCCGCGGCCTTCGAACCCTGCGTCTTGACCGCGACGTTGTACGTGACGCCCGACAGGTCGGTGAAGTCGAACCTCCAGGCCGACAGCGGCTCGTCGTATTCGTCGAAGACCAGCGAAAGACTCTCCGGGTCGTCGATCTCGTAGTGTTCGGCGACGCGCTGCCGGGCGAACGCGACCACCAGGGACCTGCTCGGGCCCCGGGCCGGCGACGAGTCGGCTCCGCCGGCTCCGCTCGGGGTTCCCGCCCGGGATGCGGCGCTGCCCGGGGCCGCACCGGCGCCCACGTGGCCCGCACCGCCGGCGCCCGGCCCGGCCTCCCGCGCCGCTCCGCCACCGGACCCGCCTCCTGTTCCGTGCCCGGACCCCGCCGTGTCGTCGGACCGGGCCTGCGACGATTTCTTCTCCTTCCGCCGGTCCAGGTACTGGCGTGTAGGCGGTCCGGTGAGCCCTCACGGGATTGCGGCGGGAGCTGTCCGGACATGCCCAAGTCGGTTGGCGGAGAGGGGGCTTGTGCCACACTGGCCAGACTGGCAGCTGTGCTTTCCGGGGGGTTCGGATGGGGGGAGCGCCGTCCACGGTCGCCCAGTTGGCGCTGATCGTCATGGCTGTCCTGCCCGGCGTGACCTATCAGCTGGTGAGGGAGCGTCAGCTCGGCACGGATCCCGGTGAACAGGTGCTGACCGAGCGGGTGCTGCGCGCCCTCACCGCCTCCGTGGCGCTGGACTCCCTGTACGCGGTGGTCCTGGCGCCCTGGATCGTCGGCAACGTCGAGGGCGGGGTGCGCCTCACTGAGGACTCCGGGCAGCTCCGCTGGGCGGGGGCGATGTGTCTGGCGCTCGTCTTCCTGGTGCCGGCGGTCTCCGCGTGGACGGTGTCCGCGGTGCGGCTGCGCAGATGGCAGGGCAGCTACGTGGGAACGCCGAGCGCCTGGGACCAGGTCTTCCGGAACCTCCCCGCGTCCTACGTCAGGGCCCGGATGAAGGACGGCACCTGGGTCGGAGGCTGGTACGGCCCGGCGCTCTTCGCCACCGCCTACCCGCGGCCCCCCGAGCTGTACCTGGAATTGGCCTGGGAGATGGGACGGGACGGCTCCTTCGTCGCGGCGGTGCACCGGACGCGGGGGGTCCTGCTCAACGGCTCGGAGTTCGACATTCTCGAGATCCTTTAGTA